>WJIX01000127.1 GCA_014730075.1 bacterium
GTCAGGTCAATCGCCGCGCCGGTCCCGAAGTTCTTGATCCCCACATTCAGAAGGAAATCCTCTCCCTCTTCGATTATTCCGTTACCATTTCCATACGGAGCCTCATCCGACCTGGAATTGACGTACAGCTCTATCTCCGGGGCGTGGACCTCCAGCGCGAAGGTCTCGCTCCATAACCCCCCGGTGGAATCATGAATATCTATCCTGAACTCTATTGACTGTTCATCCTGATAACCCGGGCTTACCGTCAATACCAGCCCGTCCAGGTTCCAGTCCTGCCCGGATGGGTTAAGGTCCGGATACAGGGAGGTGCTGTCCGTTATGGTAACCCCGGTATCGGAGGAGCTGATCACCGCGTATAGATCATCGGCGGCGCTCCCGCCGGTATTCCTGAGCTTCACAAACAGGCCCACTTTCTCTCCCGAATCAAGATTTCCGTCGTCATTGCCCCAGGTGGCATCTCCAACGTCGGTCTCTACCACCCTCAGGAATGGTCCGCTCTGTGAATTCACCGGTATGGTGTCCGTATGAACGCTGTGATTCAGGCCGGTAACAGTCACTATGACCTCGCCGGTATCCCTGCAAAGGAAATCCTCAAAGGTTATTGCTCCGGAAGGGCCGGTCCTGCCGTATGCGTAATCGTCGTTCTCCTTGTACAGGCAGACCCGGGCCGAATCGAACGGCATCCCGCCGCTCTCTACCGTAACGGTAACATCATTGCTTCCCGGGTTGAGAGAAGAAGGCAGGGTTACGTCGAAGACCTTGACGCTGTCGGTAAACATCATCGCCTCGGGGTCGCCGAGAAGATTATAGATGAAGTGGGTCCAGCGGTCGCTGCTTTCGCTCGCCGCTCCGGCCGTATGGGCTTCGCGCGAGCCCACATGGAGTTTTCCCAGCTCTGTTACATGGCTGTTGTAGAGAAGTTCGTAGTAATCCTCCATGTAGTACCGGGAGGTGCTGGGAAAGGCGGACCTGCTCGAGCCGGTAACCGCGTATGCACCCCCTCCGGGATTCAGCATGAAATATTCAGCCAGGCAGTCGGTATCATAAGCTGCGTTGGTGCAGTTCATCAGGTACATCGAGAAAACCGCGTCCCCGTTGGTCAGCGACCAGGCATCGCCGTTGAGTATATTGGCGTCACCCACGGACATGTTGTACTTGTAACCATGGCCGGCGTGCATAACGTGGTTGGTCCCGGTATTCATGTAGGATATTGCGCTTGCCTTGTCAAGTTCCACCGATCCCGGGTAATCGTAGTAGTTCTCATAGAGCCTGTCGGTGAGTACTCCGGTACCTTCCAGATGGGTGGTGTAGATATTGTTCAGTATCTCCGCCCCGTCCAGTACGATACTCTCTCCGTAACTCCAGTCAGAAGGAAATATTACCTCCCCCAGCATCAGAAATTTCTTCTTGGAAGGGGTATCTGCCGGGGCAAGGTAACTTATGGTTTTGTTTACGAGATTGTCCGCCTCCGCATATGTCGAAACGGGCATCCTGCCCAGATATACTTCAGAGTACATGTCAGCGTAATCGCCCGGGTCATTGTTGCCGTGAAAGGCTTCTCCCCAGAGAGAGTCTCCATCGGCGTTCCAGTTGCCGTCCAGGCATGAATAATACATATCAGTTGGTATGAATTCCCCGTTATAAAAGGTAGTGTACCCTACTCTCTCCGGTACCACATCGGTGTCGCCTCCGAGAAGGACCCATTCCACACCCCATTTGGCGTAGGCGTCCACGATGAAATTCCTTATCGTCTCTGCCAGGTCTACCCCGTTTCGGGTGTTGCTCTGTATCCACTCGGTGGTCCTTACCACGGCAGGGACTCCGGTCCTGGTCTTGTAGTCCGCGAAATCCTGGAAGACGCTCTCCATCTCCTGGCTGGTAATGATCAGATACTTGACTGAACTCCCCTCCATACTGGGAAGATAGCTGGGCATGAATTCCCTGGTCTCTTCGGATACCCTGATGTCGCTGAATGAGTAGCTTCCCAGCATCCCGGCATTCTCCACCATCTTACTTACCACAGCTCTTGATTCATCCCTGAAACCATCAACATGCCTTATCCTCCTGGCATCTTCACGGTCCGGTATAGCCGGTGCTGTCCTTACCACGATATCCGCTCTTCTTATTATGCTGACCCGGCCGCTATCCAAATGATAATGAACAGGATAAACCGCCACGGAGGCAATCCTGTAACCCCGGTAATTGCCGGTACCCAGGTGACGGATCCTCCAGCGGGGAAATACAGATCCGGGCCCGGTAACTTCCTTCCGGTCAACCGGTATGCCCAGAACCACCCCGTCCTGCCTGTAGATGCCATCGAAAGGGGCGAGGGTTACCGGCTTATCATAATCGGCGGCAACCGCATCAATCAGTTCTACTGATGAAACCTCTTCTCCCTGCGGTATCAGAAAATTAATAACACGGTAGGGTAGCGCGGGAAGATCGAGGAACTCGGTGCTTCTGTAACCTTCTATTTTAAATTCACTTCCACCGTCTTTATTCTCTGAAAGTGATATTTTCCCTCTATCCAGACGATACTCCCAGGTGATTTCAGAAGCATCCGCAAAACCGGAAGAGATCAGAACTGCAGCGGTGACAACTATAGATATGACTGCAAAGCGGAACCGGTTCATTTACCTTTCCTCCTTAATTCAAGCATGAGATCACTCGAGCTGATCTTTTCAACCTGATACTTTTTAAACTATTTGCCTCTGTATCAATCTGCCTGTTATTGGACTCCTTGTGCTGATAGAGGCAGAGGAGAGATCCATTATCAGGGTTATTTTACTATATTTGCAGTGATTTGTCAACCCCATTAAAGACCGTTCATTTATCAGGAAGGGATCTCATTCCCAGGCCGGGCCGATATTTTCCTCAGAAGGAAAACTTTTCCTAAAGTATACCCCGGATACCTGACGAATAATACCATGTCGCAAAGCGGTACCGGTCCCGCGCGGACAGGTTGCGCGAATACGGCACCTGGAACGACGACAGTAGCTAGCAGTCAGGATTATTTTATCATGCGCACCTTCAGAACCGATCTGAGAAGAACACTCCGGGACAGTGAAGATCTTCCCACCCTTCCGGATATACTGATGCTGGTAAGAAAAACTATCAGGAAGAAATCATCCAACGCCGATAAGATAGGAGATATTATTTCTCAGGACCCCAGTATGACCAGCAATATCCTGAAGCTGGCCAATTCCGCTTATTACTCCGCCGGAGGCCATCCTGTCTCCTCCATATCTGACGCAATCGTGAGGCTGGGGCTTTCCGAAACTCTCAGGATATGCACCACCCTCAGTATTATTAACAGCTTTCATAACCTCGGGGGTTATACCGACCACAGGAAATTCTGGCTGCACAGCATTACCACCTCGGCGGTCGCCCTCGCCGTGAAGAAGTCCTGCAGAAAAAAAGTCAACTGCGATGATGATCAGATACAGGTAGCGGGACTGGTGCACGATATAGGGGTACTTATCCTGGACCAGTATTTCCATGAAACTGCAGTGGAAATATGGGATGATTCGCTGCGAAACAATATCCCGACATTCATAAATGAGACCGAAATCCTGGGAATGGACCATGGCGAAATCGGCGGATATACCATAAGAAGATGGAATATGGCAGCACCGGTCGTACAGGCAGTGATGTATCACCATCAGCCCACCAGAAGAGATCACGCCTATGTGTCCTGCGCGCAGGTAATCCATGTGGCCGATCGAATCTGCTCCTTCAAGGATGTGGGAAGCAGCAGAGACAGTATAGAGGTAGAGGGCCTGACCGACGAGATACTCGGTGAACTGGGCCTGGATATCGACAGAATCCTCTCCCTCCGCGAAGAGGCCAGAGCGGAAATGTCCAGGAGCGATGTGGTCCTCTCGCTCTCCGGGAAAGTTTGATCAAGAATTGACTTTAACCGCTTCTTACTCTGATATATTCTATAGCCGTTAACAGGATATGCAGTTGTTCAGGCATTTTCAAAACAGCAGGCAGTTATAAATGAACGGTAGCGCGGATAAGAACAGGGTCCTGATGGTTATAAAGAAATTCCATCAGGATTATGCGGGTGGCGGAACCGAGAGATCAGGATACCGATTGGCCAGGGCGCTGGTATCGAGGGGAACCGCAGTAGATATAATCGGGGCCCGGATGGAGCGGCACTGGAAGAGAAGTGAAGCAATAGGAGAGAGCGATGCCCCGGTATCAGTCCGCAGGCTGCCCCACCCCGGAGTGAGATTCTTCGGTACACTTATTTACAACATTATCCTCTTTTTCAGAATACTGCTGGAGAGGAAAAAATACTGCTGTGTTCACATTCATTTTGCTTCGTTCGAGATGATGACAGCTGTAATAGCAAGATGCCTGGGCGGGCCGCCGGTTATCTGCAAAATCGCCTGCAGTGGTGAATCGGGAGAGCTGGTCAAGGCCCGCAGGAGATATTTCGCACCCATCTTCTTCTCTCTCTTCAGGAGGATAGACGCGGCAGCGGCACTAAGCGAAGAGATCAGAGGCGAGCTGATAGATGCCGGTATCGATGAGGGGAAAATCAGAGTGATCCCCAATGGAATAGACCCTTCAACCTTCCACCCACTTCCCGAATCTGAAAAGAGGAAGAAGAGAGAAGAGCTGGGATTGCAGGGTTATCGCCACCTTCTTATCTTTACCGGAAGGTTGACCCGGCAGAAGGGCTTGGATATTCTCCTGAAATCTCTCCGGATGATAGCTGAACGCGACTTCATGCTTCTTATAGCCGGACGGGGCGAACTCGAAGCAGAGCTCAGGGAAAATGCCTCCAACCTTGGACTGGAGCAGAAGGTACGCTTCCTGGGGCCGGTAAAAGATGTACTATCACTATACCAGGCAGGCGATATCTTTGTCCTCCCCTCCAGGCAGGAGGGGTTGTCCAATTCACTCCTGGAAGCGATGTCATCCGGAATGAAGGTGGTAGCAACCGGCATCAGCGGCTCCTCCAGGGTAATCGAAAACGGAATCTCGGGACTTCTGGTCAGGCCGGAAGAACCTGAGGAACTGGCCGGTGCTCTGACCAGGGGTATGGATATGGATCAGAAAATGGGAATAAGAGCAAGGGAAAGAATAATCTCCGGCTACTCAGTGGATAAGGTCGCTGGCAGATACCAGGCCCTCTACTCCGATATCAGCAATCATTAAATAAACACCCCATCCTACAACTTGGTTACCACGTAGACCGAGGTAAGCGCCCCGGCAAGTATGCTCATCGATTTCTGCAGGAAATTGAGCCAGTCGATATCTCTCTTCAGCTCGGAGGGAACTATTATGATATCCCCCAGCTCTATCTTCCTGGAAAATACATCCTCTCTGACAACTCTTCCATCCGCCTTGATAATCCGGACCTCATCCTCAACGGCGTTGCGGATATAGCCACCCGCCCTGTCAATATAGAAATCCGCCTTCTTATTACCGGCAAACTTGATGGTACCGGATGATGCTACCGCTCCTACCACATTGATCCCTGTTGGCCTGGCGGGCACACTTATCCTGTCGCCATCTCTGAGGATTAGATCCTGCCCCTCTCTACTCTCATCCATCATCGCCGGAAGGTCGATGATAATCCTGGCCATCTTCTTTGGATTGTACTCAAACTGGAGTTCGCTGGAGAGAACCGATTCAGAGGTGTCAACGTAGCTCTTCTGGATCGAGGTTATAACATCGGAGACATCGCGATCTTCCATCTCCTGGATGATCTTCTGCCTGGTGAAAAGAGCCCCCTGTGGAAATGCCTCCGGAGTAAATCCGCCCGCCCTTCTTATCAGATCGCTGAGCTTTTCCTGCTCATCCCTGAGTACATAGGTACCCGGAAAGATAACCTCCCCCTCCACTTTTACGCTGCGGTGCTGCTGCTCTCCCGGTTTTCTCCTGATCAGCACCACATCCTCAGGCTCAAGCCGGAAATCGTACCTGCTGTGTGGCTGCCGCAGGCAGCGCTCCAGGTCTATCTCCCTTACCTCCGAGACCCTGCTGCTGTCAGCTACCAGCCGCGCCACCTCGCATTTGAGCATATATGCCTTACGGGTGGTACCACCTGCAAGAGAGACCAGATCGCTTACCGTAATCTCCCCGGCGAAATCGAACCTTCCGGGATTTTTCACTTCTCCCCTGATCACCAGGTACTCCGGCTCTCTCATCTCTTCATTACTGAAGACAAAAACGGAGTCCATCGGCTGCAGCAGCAGGTCACGCCGGATCATCTCCTCTTTTAGCAGGCCGGCATCATCAGGGTCCACCGGAGGAAGCTCTGATACTCTTACCGAGTCATAGTTTACCGAAAAGATCTCCCTGCTTCCATCCCTGAGGGTTCTTTTCATAAACACCCTCCGTGTATATGAATAAGGAAGCAGGTTGGAATCCTCTATGAGATCTGAGACAGCCATACCTTCGCTGTATCCGTATCTTCCCGGGTAGGCCACCTCTCCGGTTATGAAAACCACCTCTTCGGCCAACTTATTCATCTTCTTCACACTGATAATATCCTGGTCCATAAGCGGAAGGTCATTCCTTCTGAATTTCTCCGGCGTGGAAATGTCCAGGTTGATTACCACCCTGGAATTACGGCGGTACCGCTGAAGCTCTATGCTTCCCAGATAGGCAGAGCTCTTCAGCCCCCCGGCAAGTTCAATAAGGTCACTGAGCTTCTCACCCCCCAGCAGCTCGTAGGATGCGGGCCTTTTGACTTCTCCTCTGACGTAGCATAGAGATTTTACTACCGGAACGAAAATAATATCGTTCGACTCCAGCTTAACATCCTCTTCTTTGCCGTACATCAGCAGATTGTAGAGGTCCACCTCTCTCATCACCCTGCCGTTTCTTATCAGCCTGATCCCCCTCAGAGTCCCATTCCCGGTAGGACCTCCAGCCAGGTAAAGTGTATTGAAAAGGGTATACAGGGAATTCACGGTATATGCGCCGGGCCGTACGACCTCCCCGCTTACATAAACCGTTATGGAGCGAATCCTTCCCAGTACCAGGTTCATATTGAAATCTGTATATATCGAAGAGAGCAGATTACCAAGCTTCTTCTCTGCCTCTGAAATGCTGTTTCCCCAGAGTATCAGCTCGCCGCATCTGGGAACGAAAACCTTTCCCTCGCGGTCTATCTCCAGTTCGAAACTCAGGTCCACGTTACCCCAGAGATTCACTATCAGGTTGTCCCCCGGCCCGAGAGTATAGTCGTCAGGGACCGGTATCTCGGTTGACTGCACGAAATCATCCGGTGCGTGAGCGAACATCTCCAGGCCGAATCGCTTTATCTTTGCACCGGTATCCTCGCTCTTCAGCTTCTTTTCGGCCGGAGGCATCTCCGGCTTGCTGTCCTGATATATCTCTGCCTTCTTCTCAAACTGCTCTTTCTCTGCCTGTCTTTTCTTCATCAGCTCTTCGAGCATTTCACGCTGCTTCTGATCCTGGGCAGAGGCGCCCGCACTAAGAAGAGCGACAATTAACAGCAGTACGAGACTCTTTCTCATCTATTACACCCCTTTTCAATAATCCACGATTTCGAGCAGTTAGAGAATCAACTTCCATTCCATACCTTACGTGGCAAGCTCTTAATTATGCCTCCATGTAAATGATTGTATTTATTGCTCTTATTAGACAATGCAGCTGTGGCACCTCTGAAAGTACCTCCCCCGCGGGAAATGGCAGAAATATCTTCCGGGAAAACGGCACCTTACGGAAATAATTTCCCTGAAAAATTGAGAATTAAAGAAATGGGCGGAAGCGCCGAATCAACTAACAGGCCGACATAATCAGAAGCAACAGTTCAGAGATTAACAACCGCATAGATGAATTAATGGTCTTTAGCAGGAGACTTCAATTGGAAGCAGTAATTTACGGAGCCGGAGAGATCGGAGCGATAGCAGCCCGGATTCTCAAGAATGAGAATTCGGTCGAAATTATCGGCTTTCTTGATGACCGCCCCGAGAGTTCCGGACGGACCGTTGAAGGATTGAAAATCATCGGGGACAGTTCGGACCTGGCCAGATTCAGGCGTTTCGGGGCAGAGGCGATCTGTATTGCCTGCCGGGACGGGCGCGAACGTATCCGGCTGGCTGAATTGGCCGAGAAAACCGGTTACTACATCCTGTCAGTCAGATCATCCAGCTCTTATCTCTCTCCGGATGCTTACACAGGCAGAGGCTGCATCATCCTGGAAGGAGCTAGGATCGGCAGCGGGGCGATGATCCAGCACTGCTGCCTGATCGGCAGAGGAGTTCAGCTGGATAATAGCATGGTCGTTCCCGCCGGAATCAACCTGTTCAAAGAGAAAATTACCACAGAGAGAAAAAGGACTGAAGAAGAGGAAAAAGATTCGGTTCAGGACATTCATTTCACCACAGGGGGTGCAATTCCAAAATGAAATCAAGAGATTTGGAAAAACCGATAGCTGCAGAGGGGGGCGAACCGGCGTTCGATACTGCGGTGCCGATTATCAGGCCCAATCTGCCGGAATGGCGGTCAGTGGAGGACCGACTGAAGGAAATCTATGATTCCAGGATGCTCACCAATTCCAAAACGGTACAGGAACTTGAGAAGAAATTTGCCTCATTCCTCGGCGTAAAAAGAACCGTGGCTTTATCATCCTGCACGGCCGGGCTGATCCTGCTCATGAAATCCCTCGGCATAAGGGGAGAGGTTATAGTTCCCAGTTTTACTTTCTCGGCGACGGGACATTCGATTTTCTGGGCCGGAGCGACGCCGGTTTTCGTTGATTGCGACAGTGGTACCTGGAATATCTCGCCCGATGCGGTCCGAAAAGCGGTCAGCGACAGGACCGAAGCGATACTGGCAGTTCATATATTCGGCAATCCAGGCCCCGTCCGTCAGCTGGAAGAGCTGGCCGGCGAACTGAACCTGCCCCTTCTGTTCGACTCAGCCCACGGATTTGGCGGGAGTGTGGGCTCCAGGAGAATAGGCGGTTTCGGAAAGGCAGAAATGTTCAGCCTCAGCCCCACCAAACTCCTCACCGGAGGAGAGGGAGGATTGCTTGCAACTGACGACCTGGAGCTCGCCGATATGATATCCGCCCTGCGCAATTACGGTCACAGCAGCGGGTATGACTGTTTCGCTCCGGGGATAAATGCCAGGATGCCCGAATTCAACGCCGCCATGCTCCTGGAGGGACTGCACCTGGTGGACGGTGAGATAATAAAGAGAGAGAAACTCTCGGGGATATACCGCAAGCTTCTATCGGAACTTCCGGGGATCACATTTCAGAGGATAGAAAAGGATAACCAGCATACCTACAAGGACTTCACCATCCTGATAAATCCCGGAGAATTCGGTATGGACAGGGACCAGCTTCACCATCTGCTGGAGAAGGAAAATATTCAGACCAAGAAGTATTTCTATCCGCCCCTGCACCTTCAGAGTGCTTACGAGGGAAGAGAGTTCCGCTGCGGTGATCTTTCGTTCACCGAAAAACTCTCTGAAAACGTCCTGACACTCCCGCTCTATTCAGCCCTGGGCGCCGAAGGGGTCCGCAAAATCGCAGAAACCATAATAAGAGTCCACCACGCGGTATCGGCAGAGAGTTCCGCGCGGGACAGAAGAATGCTGGAGGTTAACTGATGCTGTACAAGAAGATAGATAATATCGAGGAAAAGCTCTCAGGTGCTATCAAAGGTGATGGCAACGGGGAGGTCCGAAAGGAGAATATTATAGTCCTGGGCGGTGCCGGATTCCTCGGTTCAGTGCTTACCAACCAACTGGTCCAGGCCGGGCATGAAGTTACCGTTCTGGATAAATTCCTCTATGACGACCATGCACTGAGGAAAATATCGGACAGGGTCAATCTCTCGATCTACCGGGGAGATATAAGGGATGTAGAGCTTCTGCAAGATCTTTTCCGGGGTAAGGATACCGTGATAAACCTGGCCGCAATAGTGGGGGACGAGGCCTGCCGGATAGACCAGGAAGCGACCATAGAAATCAATACCAAAGCGGCAGGGGTGATAGCTTCAACGGCCAGGGAGGCGGGGGTAAAGAAACTTCTTCACGCCTCCACATGCAGTACCTACGGAAAAAACGGCGATGCTCTGCTGAATGAGAACTCGCCACTTCTTCCCCTTTCGCTGTACGCACAGAGCAAGGTGGAGAGCGAAAAAATGCTCTGGTCGGAGACCGGCAGGGGTAAAAGCCCGGCCTGCTGCATATTCAGATTTTCCACCCTGTTCGGATACTCATTCCGGCCCCGGTTCGACCTGGTGGTAAATACCCTCACCGGACACGCCTGGAACAGGGGCGCGCTGACAATATTCGGAGGAGACCAGTGGAGGCCTCTTCTTCATGTAAGCGATGCAGCCAGGGCTGTCAGGCTCGCCGCGGAATCGGAACCTGAAAGGATAGCGGGGAAAATCTACAATACCGGCAGCAGCGAATTGAACATGACCATCATGGATGTAGGAAACCTGGTCAGGGAATGCCTCCCTGAAACTGTTATCGAGGTGGAGGATCAGATCTGTGACGAGAGAAATTACCGGGTTGATTTTTCCAGGATAAGAAAAGAGCTGGGATTTGTCCCCGGGCATACCGTTAAGACCGGCATTCTCGAGCTGGTGCATGCACTGGAGAATGGTGATGGGATCGATATCACCGAGCCGGTATTCTCGAATTACAGGCACCTTTCAGCTCAACCGGCGCTGTTCGAGGAAGCCGTAGCTGTATCATGAATTAATGACTTTGTTTCGGAAGTGGAGCGCCGTTAGACTATCCTGAAGTCTACCAGCCCACTCTTCCAATCGGCCTTAACGGTGCTCCCTTCCGGAATATCCCTGTCAAGCAGCTTTCCAGCCAGAGGATTAAGTAACATTTTCTGTATCAACCTCTTAAGGGGCCTGGCGCCATATTCAGGGTCGTAACCCTTCTCAGCTATCACAGACCTCAATTCATCGCTGACCTCAAGGGTAATACCCCTGTCGCGGAGGCGCTGGTTTACCAGGTCGATCTGAATATCCACGATCCCGGCGATATCCTCTCTGGAAAGGAAGTTGAATGTCACAATCTCGTCTATCCTGTTCAGAAACTCCGGCCTGAAGAAATTCTTCAACTCATTCTTCATCTTCTCCGAGATCTGTGATTCGCTGAGAACATCACGCTCGTTAAGGAACCTGCTCCCCAGATTGGAGGTCATGATTACTATGGTATTCTTGAAGTCCACCGTTCTTCCCTTGGCGTCGGTCAGTCGCCCCTCTCCGAGCAGCTGGAGCAGAACGTTGAAAACCTCGGGATGGGCCTTCTCGATCTCGTCAAAGAGAATCACCGAATAGGGGGTTCTCCTCACTGTCTCGGTCAGATATCCACCCTCGTCGTAACCGACGTAGCCGGGAGGCGATCCGATAAGCCTCGAAACCGAGTGCTTCTCCATGTACTCAGACATATCTATCCTTACGATATTCCGTTCGTCGCCAAAGAGGATTTCAGCCACTGCCTTGGAAAGCTCGGTCTTTCCCACCCCGGTCGGGCCCAGGAATATAAATGACCCCAGCGGCTTCTGAGGATCATGCAGCCCGGCCCTCGATCTTCTTATCGAATCACTGACCACGCTAACCGCCTCATCCTGGCCCACCACCCGCTCCTTGATCTTCTCTTCCAGATGGGCGATCTTTTCATACTCCTCCTCGAGCATCCTGCTTACCGGTATACCGGTCCAGTTACTAACGATCTCAGCTATATCGTCATCCGTTACCTCTTCGCGGATAAGGCGGCAATCACTGCTGGCGGTCCGCTCGAATTCCTCCCTGGCCTCTTCAATCTCCTTTCTCAGACCGGCAATAACTCCGTAGCGCAGCTCCGCCACCCTCTCCAGGTTCCCCTCCCTCCTGGCCTGTTCCTCCCCAGTCTTGGCTTCATCCAGCTTCTCCTGAAGTCTTCTTATCTTATCAACCGCACCCTTTTCCTTCTCCCAGACATCCTCTATACTCTTCCGCTCCTCCTGAAATTTCTCCAGGCGCTTCTCCAGTTCTTTCAGTCGCTGCCTGGTCTGGGGATCGCTCTTTTCCTTCTCCAGGGCCTTCTTCTCTATCTGAAGCCTGGTGACCTTATCCTGTACTACCGCCAGCCTGGCCGGCACGCTTTCAGTCTCCATTCTCAGCCTGGAAGCCGCCTCATCCACCAGGTCTATCGCCTTATCGGGCAGAAATCTGCCACCTATGTACCGGTCTGAAAGCTCAACAGCGTGAACCAGGGCCTTATCGGTAATTCTGACTCCGTGATGGACCTCATACTTTTCCTTCAGTCCCCTCAGAATGGAGACCGCCTCCTCCGGAGTGGGTTCATTTATCTTGACCACCTGGAATCTTCTCTCCAGGGCCGCGTCCTTTTCGATATATTTTCTGTACTCATCCAGGGTAGTGGCCCCTATGCACTTAAGCTCTCCCCTGGCCAGGGATGGCTTTATCATATTGGAGGCATCCACTGCTCCTTCTGCCGCCCCGGCACCAACTATGGTATGCAGCTCGTCGATAAAGAGTATAACCTGTCCGGCCCGGTTCTTTATCTCCTTCAATACCGCCTTGAACCTCTCTTCGAATTCTCCCCTGAATTTTGCTCCGGCTACCAGGGCGCCCATATCCAGCCCCAGTACCTGCTTGTCCTTTATGCTCTCAGGCACTTCGCCCTCCGCAATCTGGCGGGCTATCCCCTCCACTATGGCAGTCTTACCAACCCCGGGCTCCCCGATAAGGACAGGGTTGTTCTTTTTTCTTCGAGAAAGAACCTGGATAACCCTTCTGATTTCAATATCTCTTCCTATAACCGGGTCCAGCTTGCCCTCGCGGGCAAGTTTAACAAAGTCTGTGGTATATTTCTCCAGCGCCTGATAGGTGTTCTCCGGGTTCTGATCCGTGATACGCTGAGAACCGCGTACTGATTCCAGTGCGGCCATCAGGCTGTCCCTGGTAACCCCATGCCTGTTAAGTATTGCACCCGCTCCATAATTTTCATCGGAGAGAACCAGCAGCATATGCTCGGTGCTGACATATTCATCCTTGAATTTTGCCGCCTCTGAAACGGCCGCCGAAAGTATACCCCCCAGGTCCCCGGAGAGTTTCGGATCGGGAGGGGAACCCTCTATTCTGGGAAGCTTGCCCATTTCAGCTTCTATCCCCCCCACCACACTCTCGATATCCGCGCCTGTCTTTTCCAGAAGTGATGGAACGATCCCATCCTTCTGCTGAACAAGGGCGCTGAGAAGGTGCAACGGTGTAATCTCCGTGTGCTTCCTGCCGAAAGCTATTTCCCGGGCATCGGCCAGCGCCTCCCGTCCCTTTTCAGTGAATTTATCCAATCTGTACATAATTACCTCTCTTTTAAGATCTTTTTTTATTTTATATACCGCAGTTTATATGCCAAATGGGTATATCAGAGTTTATGTGCTTTTATATCAACCGCTTATATAATAATTAGTCGCAGCGCAGGGTGCCGGATCGGCTACTACCTGAAGATTTTACTGCCATATTGGCGCTAGTTTCTATAATAACATGACATAATGGCACCTATTCCCTGGTAATCGATCTGTAATCAAATATTTTGGGAAGGTGGTAGATCGCCTTGACTACATTTATTTCATCCTCCGACGCGTGGTCCACAGAGGGTCTGATCATACCTATCATGATATGCCCTGAGTCAAGGCTGTGATGCAGCCCGAGAATATGGCCAAACTCATGAACGAAGACAACGTGCCGTATGCTCTTTCGGGCGCTCGCTAACTTCCTGTAATAAATATAGACCCTTTTCCTGGCGGGCGTTCCGTCAGGGTTCAGTTCCATAATCTCTACATGATGGTTTCCATATTCCAGGGAATAGTCATAGTAGACCTCAACATCCGCTTCCTCACTGCTGTCAACTATCTCGAAGAAGTTCAACCCCGAGTAATCTTCCCATTCGTTCATCCCATCCAGGCATTCCTGCTGAAAATCGATGGTGTCGGCCTCGGTGGGCATCGGATTATAGACCTTTACAGGCCAGTGGTCCCATCCCTTGAATACCGTACCATAAAAAGGGCTCTCCACTACCATGTTCTGGAAGAAATCCAGAAAATCGTCATACCGGTCGTCCTCCATGGAAACCAGCTCAAAACTGGGGACCAGGAAGAGGTCTATCTCCAGATCATTATTAAGAACGCCGTAATCATAGGAGTAGTTATGATAAGCCCCTATATCGCTGCCGTTTTCATCCAGGGCCATCAGTGTCAGGTACTGAATCCTGTTATTCAGGTTCTGGTAATAACCCCCCGCAGAGGAAGTGTCCACCGTAATATTCCCGATCTTCACCAGGGCGCCCTCGACCCCCTCTCCGGTAGCCACGTCTATTACCCTTCCCGTAATATCAAAACCACGGACCTGAAGGTGAGGGGAAGAACCGCATATGGATGATTTGTTGTTAAAGTCGTCAACCGCTTTTATATATACGTAGACCTGCTCTCCCGGCTCGAGGCCATCGATTATCATGGAGTCTCTCTCTCCGGCTGATGAGGGGGGAGGAGCCCCCGACTGCTGGCTGGCATTGGCCCAGTCTTCCTCTGTTTTTATCCTTACAGTAGAGGTCCTGACGTCGTAGTAGGAAGCCCTGGTCCCCGGTGTGCTGCCGTCATCTCCCGGAGCTGTCCATTCAACAAAGACTGTCCCCCTGGCCTCCCCCGTTCTGCCGGCCAGGTCGACAATGCATGCCGGAGCGATGGTATCCGGCGTTCCGGTGGCGTTGATTTCCCAGGTCAGGGTGTCTCCGTATTCTCCGTCCCAGACAATTCCCCTGATGGTATACTGGTCATTATCCAGGAACCTGTGAGTAAGGTATTTACTCTCTACCAGGAGAGAATCACCCAGCATATACCTGTAATTCAGTTCATCGGGGTGATCATCTTCAACCCTGGTAATCCCGAACCTGAGGGTATCTCCCAGAGCGCATTGAATCAGAAGTGTCTTTGGATAGTAATCCACGATCTCATGCGGGTTGTTATCCCTTCTCTTGACATTCAGAAACCAGTTTCTGGATGAATACCCCTCGGAATCATGCACCCTTCCCTCTACGTTATAGAGCCCGGGCCTGTCTTCGGCGGTAAAATGAAAGCTGTTACTCCTGCAGAGAATCGAATCCTCTCTGCCAGGGAGGTTGACGATCGCAAAGCTGTAGCTGACATCATCTCCCTCGGGATCGACACCTTCTATGTACAGATCCAGCGCACTCCCCGGTATTATTACGTTCTGCATTTTATCAGCCGGGCCATATCCGGTGATAACCGGCAATCTGTTGGGTTTCAATGGATCGTTCTGAAAAATACAGGAACTGATAAATAGGAGTACTGCTACGAAAAGGTACAGATTCTTTCGTTTCATAATGACCACCTTACGCAGCGGGGTCATTACTAATATAATAAATGTCACGCCGAATATGTAATTTTTTTCATAAAAATATCTCAATTCCCGCAAACCGTTTCCGGAGATAGTGTTTCGAGAAACTGTTTTACCGACAGGTGAAGCGCTTTTACCAGCCCCTCCCGGTTCATCACCCTTATCTTTACATCCTCATCCCGCCCCGCCGATACTATGAACAGCTCACGGTATACAGACAGGTTTATATACATGCCGGAGACTCCCGAGAACCTGACTTCGAACAGTGTGGTTTCAGCCTCGATATCATCTGATAATTTCAGCAGCTCCCTGCAGAAATCGTAATAGAGCGTTCGTATATATTCATCCTCCAGGAGCATACCGGGGGATTTAATATCATAATCCATAATCTATCCAGTCGCCGTTCTTCCTGTCTCCCTTATTGCCGTGCTCATCTTCTGAAGAAGGGAATTCATAAAGGAGAGGAATGACCTCCCGGAAGGGGGCTGCCGCCTCTCCAGGTTCATTTCGTTCATGTCGGGGGGCTCTATCGCTCCCGGGTTCAGTTCTTCCGTTAACTCAGACCGGCAGAATCCGGTGGTCAGCATACCGGCCCCTGGAGCGAACCCGGAAACCTGCTTAACCAGATCATCCGCCGGCCCCTCCCGGTCCAGGTTAACAATCAGGGCGATACGGGGAACTGCCGGAGCGGAGACTCGCCGCTCCGAGTAGCAGGAGCCTCTTTCAGAGATCCGCTCATAAAAGGCTCTTCCGGTGCCGGAGCCGGCGCAGAAGGCACTTATTATAAAATGTGGCTTATCAGCTTCAAATGAAGATTCCCGGAATGGTTTCAGCCCTGCTGGCTTCCGGGAACAGGCGTACCTGAGCATCGGAGATATTACCCTGTTAATCGACGCGTCCTTCTCCAGGGACGGCAGCAGATACTCCTCCGGGTCCAGGCCGAAATAATATCCTGAATTGGGGAGCCCACCGCCTGTTTCATACAGGGTGACCTGGTTGCCCCGGGAGGATATGAAGGAAGCCACTCCGCTGGCAAAGAGAGCCCTGATTGCCGGAATCCCCGTAAAGACAAGCCAGATGTTATATTCCGCCGGGACGGTAGTGTCCTCCCGCTTTTCCTCCTTATCGGACAGGAAAAGGTGCATATACTGTCCCAGGTCCCGGGGCTGTTTTTCACCTGCTGGCATAATCAAACAATCAGAAGTGAGTTCTCCTGCCCAAATTCATTCATAATAGTATCTTTATTTCTGGGGTCCTTTATCCAAACTCCATCCACTATGAACCTGTACTCATATTCTCCGGGGCCCAGGTACACTGTAGTTTTCCATAGTACGTCGGATGAATCTTTTTCCATTTCTACACTGTCGGGAGACCATTTTACAAATTCCCCGGTCAGGAATACATTTTCCGCCCCGGGGGCATCTATGGAGAAGAGAACTCCCTCTTCAACCACTTTCGGCCCATGCAACCTGGTCATCCATCCGCGCACATCCTCTATCTGCAGATTGGAATTGCGCTGTTCGATCTCCTCCGCTATCTCCATAAACTCCCTGTGAAGCCGTTCCGCTCTCTTAATATCGAAAACGGGGACCCCTCTCAGTGCCGCGGACTTGAGGTGAACAGAATGACTTACAAAACCGTCCATAAGATGCAGGTTATGGTTTCGTTCCAGTTCCCTCGCGAAATCCCTCGAAAAATTGGTCCTCCGGTCCAGGTTGTTTATAAGTATATGTTTTATGAGTACATGGTCGGTCTCATTCTGTAGGAGATCAACAGTCTCCAGCAGCCTTTCCAGCCCGTTCAGTGAAAAATAGCTGGGCTCTACCGGAATCAGTACCTCCTTGCATGCGATAAGTGTATTGAATGTCAGAAGTCCTATGTTGGGTGGTGAATCTATAATAACATAATCATACTCCTCCTGGTGGCGTGCCAGTTTCGATCCGAGCCTGAACTCCTTTCCATCCACACCGGAGAGCTGCTGTTCCAGCGCGCTGAGAACCGGAGTTGATACCACCAGGTGAAAGTCCTCGCAGTATTCACAGACTACATCAGAGAGTTTAACCTTGGGATAAGCGAGCAGATCGTAGGCAGTCTTATCCCTGGCCGTGATATTGAGCCCCAGGGATGCATGTGCCTGTGGATCCATATCAATCAGCAGGACCTTATTCCCCCTCAGTTTCAAAGCCGCAGCCAGATTGATCGAAACAGTAGTTTTGCCGCACCCACCCTTTTGATTAACTACTGAAATCACTCTCATAATCTCTCCTTCTGCTATTCAAACAATAAGATCAAATCAGCTATAGAAAATAAACAAGGGCCGCCTCTCCCCCAGAAACGGCCCGCGATTACAGCTATATTGTTCTATAAGCATTTTAGTTATCTATGATGTATGGTCACTTATGTATCTCTGAATAAATCCTTTCTTCTGGCAGTTATATCACCGATGCTTCTTATTCTACTGTATTTTCACAATTAAAAAGCAGGCCTGTCAAGTCTTTTCTGACATTCTCAGAAAAAAAGGATCAGTGCTACCAGAAGCCCCAGTGCAAACCCCCCCAGGACCTCAGCCCAGGTATGGCCTATAAGCTCCCTGAGCTCATTTGCGTCCAGGTGATGGGTTTTGCTGACTTTGTCTATTATCTCGTTCAGCACCTTTGCCTGTTTGCCCACCTCCTGCCGAAGGCCGGTGGCTTCGAAAATAAAGTAGAGGCTGAAAATGAGGGTGATCCCGAAGAGGGTAGAATTGACCCCCTGATATACCCCCACCCCCACAGTCAGGGTGGTCACCAGAGCGGTATGAGAACTGGGCATCCCGCCGGTATCCAGTACGCGTAGAAACTTGAATTCCCTGTGCTGGATGAAGTAGACCAGCGGTTTGAACAGCTGAGCTGTAAGTACGCTGATCAGAGCTCCTATTCCTACGATATGGACCAAATCATATTCTCCCTGGATTCAATTCTCGGCAGCGAATCCGCCCTGGCCGGAGGCAGCATTCTACTTTTCATCCTTCCGGTACCACTCGTGCAGATTATGAAAACAGCTGATCGGGTCCGGCTCGGCGCCGCCGAACTTCCTGTTCAAAACGAAGATGGTATGCCCGAAGTAAAGGAAGGTATAGGGCTGCTCGTAATAGATGATCTCCTGAGCCTTCCTGAACAGCGGCCTGGCCCTTTCGAAATCAAGGGTCCCGGTGGCCAGCTGATTGAGGCTGTCTACCGTGGAGTTGCAGTAATCCACCCGGTTATACCCACCCTTCTTCCTCGCTTCACATGACCATATGGGGGCCAGGTCCGCTTTGGTACCTGTACGCCATGCGGTCAGGATAGCTTCGAAGTCTGATGATTTATGCTTTTCCAGCATTACAGTCCACTCCAGCTGGACCGGGTTAACCTTTATCCCGACCTTTCGCAGCATCTCCTGCAC
>WJIX01000128.1 GCA_014730075.1 bacterium
GGCAATCGATTGATTTGTGTATTGTGCGGCTGCGTGATATTTTCAAAAACGCATTGATTTGCCCAGCGAGCAAATCTGCTGCTCCCGGTCCTCAGGCTCGCTCTTTCTGCCCCTTTCTGGGCAGAAAACCGTGCCCGCTCGTCTTGCGGAGGGTTTTGAAAGAATCACTCAGCCGCCCTCATCAGCAGTAAGATCCCTATTCCACTTGGTTATATTAATAACTGTCTGAATGACTTTGGTTAGCCGAATACTGGGGCAATTATTGGGGAAAGTCCTGTAGTACAGTTATCTTGACAGGTATAAGGGGGAAAACCAAAAGGGATTCATCCGCTCGAAGGGGCCTATGATGAAATGGTCGCAAACCATCCCGGAATATAATTATATCTCCAGAATCAAACGGCTGGAAATAGAAGGATTGGTGCATCCGGAGACAGTCTGCCTCTTTGCCCGGCTGTCTGCCCCTCTCTCCATGCCGCTTATAGGTACCGACCTTTTATCGCAGTACCGGATGATAATTAACTACCCGGTTGAAACGGATATAAAGATAGACAATAAGTACTCATTCGGATTCAGTGTGAATATCTCCGGTGAAGACGAATTCCTGGTGGAGGGCGTATGGGAGGATTCTCCGGCAGACCGGGCCGGGCTGAAACCACGGGACCGGGTTCTATCCTTCAAATCGAGAGAGGTCAACCCGGAAAACCTTATGTGGAGTTCCCCCAATTTTTAAATTTAAATCGAATAGAAGGCCGGGCAGGATAGCTTCCAGTTGATTGAATTTGTCAAAACCGCTGTCGATTTCCCCGGCGAGCAAATCGCAGCTCCCGCTCTCAGACTCGCTCTTCTTGATTTCCATTGGAAATCAAGAATCCATGCCCGCTCGTCTTCCGAGAGGGTTTTGTCAAAGTCAATCAACTGATTCGCCAAAACACTGATTCCACTTATTAATCCTGTTAACTGGTTATGCATTTATATGTTAGTAAAATACCTGCCAGATTTTTGGGGAAAGTCCTGGAAAAACCTTATCAGTCTGCTTGAGATCATGGATCACGACAGTATTGAGCCGGACCTTATTGAGATAAACAGACCGGATGGGCCAGCAAAGTTGAACCTGACCAAACGAATGCTTTTCCGGCGCGCAGGGCAGCAGGCTGATTAGGCTGGTAAACGCTCCATCCGTTCTGGGGGTGCTCAGCCCGTATACGAATCCCGGGCGTTTGTATTCCTGTTCCTGGCGGATTGTCCATCCTCTCTAAATCCTCATAGGTGCCGGTTGCAGGAAGGATGCAGAACCTGCCAGCCGGGCGCTAATCAGATACTGAGAATGCGGTTCAATGTATATTTAAATTTAATGCTAACAGCATTTTAACGTATACCTAATTTAAATTCAATTAAATTCATTTATACTGCATGCATAAACTTTATCTGAAATTAATAGATACAGCTGTTCCGGAAGACTATGGGTTACTGCATGCAGCGAGGTGTTTCCACTCCTGGAGGGAGGTGATGTTTTCGATTTAATAATTTAAAGTGTTCTCTGTCTGAACAGGTCTCTTTCATTTTCAGACTGAGATGAAGTTTATTCGGTTAAAAATTACGAATGTTTAAGGAGTCGATCATGAAAAAAATGAAATATTGTGTTGCGGCCTTTATATCTCTACTTATGCTTACCCCGGCGAGCTCGTTGCAGGCTCAGGACTGCCAGACCAGCCTCCAATGCGTTCAGCCTTCCGGATGCGAGTCGCTTGGGGACTGGAGCAATCTCTATGATGGTAATACCTCAACCTGTTTCCAGACCAGCTATACCAACTGGCAGGGCATTGAAATAGAATTCGGCTGCACTGTGGAGCTCTATGCCCTGAGGCGTTACATGACCAGAGACGGTTCGAGCACTGCGGGCAGCCGCGGTTGGGGCCAGGGTGAGCGTTTTCATTATTATGATGTAATCGATTCAACCTGGGTTACATTAACAGGGAGTAACACCAGTGGCTGGGACTCTTACTGGTACCAGTTAAATGGCTACTGGAATAATTGGTACGTCCCTTACGGATGGGCTCCCTGGCAGACCCTTGATACCCCGGCATACACGGACCGGATACGCTATTACTTTGATTGTTCCTGGGTGGGGGAGTCAATAAATGAGATAGAAATCAACTATAATCCGGTGGTAGAGAGTGAAGAACAGTCCTGGGGATCGGTCAAATCGATATATCATTAGCCGGAGGGAATTGGATAGAGATTAATAAATGAGAAGTATTTACCTGGCTTCGATTATTCTTCTTCCAGGAATACCTTGCCTTCCAGCACGCCAGTAAAATGATATTCTATTATCCTGTTCTGGAGGGTAACGAATACAGCATCAGCATAGTTGCCGGTCCGCCTGAGGTATCCCTCCCGCGCGGTCTCTGCGATGTATGGGAGCGAGTCCGGAGGATTGGATAGGGAGATAGATCTGCACAGGGAGATACCTTCCTCCGGCCCCAGCACGAACAGTGAGGTGGAGAGGGCGTCGGCGGCTGTCGCGGTGGGGGCTATTACCGTGACTCCCCGTATGGGGCCGGAGACCGGTTCTCCTTCTCGCGGGTCGATGATGTGACCGTATTTCTTTCCATCTCTCTCGATATAGTTCTCGTAATTCCCGGAGGAGGCGGTAGCTTCATCTCTCAGGATCATGTATCCGATTATCGAATCTGTCTCTACCGGGTTGCGGATTCCAACCACCCAGCCTCTCTTGCCGGGGGGCGATCCCAGGGCGAATATATTCCCCCCCAGGTCAATCAGTGCGGATCTGACACCATTCTCCCTGAGGATATCGGCGCACCTGTCTACGCCGTAGCCCTTCGCTATACCGGCCAGGTCTATCTCGGTACCGGCGGGGAGGATGACCGAGGACCCCTGGATTGATATCTTCTCAAAACCAACCCGCCGGCCTACCCTTTTTATGCTTTCCGCCGAGGGAATACTGTCAGATCCTTCCTGAAATCCCCACAGCCTGGAGAGAGGCCGGGAGGTTATGTCGAAGACCCCGGATGTAAGAGATGAGAACTGTTTCGATATTTCTATTAGATCCAGCAGTTCCCGGGGCAGGGGGGCTGAGAGGGACCCGGCAGATGAATTGAGTCTGGAGATATCGCTGTCGGGATTCCAGGTGCTCATCATCTGCTCCAGGCGGTGAAGCTCATGAAACGCAATGCCCGCAATCGAATCCGCCCTCTCTTCGGAGATGCCGTAGATCGAAATGGCAGCCATGGTTCCCATTACGTAAGTGTTTTTCCTGAAGGGCTTCTCAGTGGTGCATGATGAGCCAAGAGCCATAGCCGGAACAAGTAAGAACAGAATGATCATTTTTATTTTATTATCCATGGAGCACCAGCTTTATACGCCCGGTTTTTCCAGCAGTCTGAACATCCGCTTCTTGTATTCCTCCACACCCGGCTGGTCGAATGGGTTTATCCCCGCCATCCTGCCGCTTACCGACACGGCGAGTTCGAAGAATATGAACAGCTCGCCCATTGCCCGCGGGGTAATAGAGGGGATCTCCAGCGAGAGGACCGGTATCTTCCCCGAGATATGCGCGTCCCGGGTACCCTCGTAAGCCTTCCTGTTGATCTGCCCCAGCGATTTCCCCGCCAGGTAATTGAGGTTATCCAGGTTTTCCTCCTCCTCCGGCACTATTAGCTCGCGGCATGGTTTGTTCGATATCAGGAAGGTTTCCAGGATATTCCTTCTTCCTTCCTGCAGGAGCTGCCCCAGGGAGTGAAGGTCGGTGGTCATCACCGTGGAGGCAGGGAAGAGCCCCCCGCCCTCTTTTCCCTCCGATTCCCCGGCTAGCTGTTTCCACCATTCACAGAACTGGTTCATTTCAGGCTGAAAGGTGGAGAGTACCTCTACCGCTATCCCTTTTGCCTGAAGAAGATGGCGGGTGAGTGCGTACAGGAGCATTATATTGCTGTCTGCCTTTCTGGTGTATTCCTCAAGTGCATCTGCTGCCCCCTCCAGCATTTCTTCTACCGGAATCCCCGCCACCGCGCAGGGGAGCAGCCCCACCGGAGAGAGAATGCTGAATCTTCCTCCCACATCGCGGGGTATATCAAACACGGTAATACCAATCTCTTCCGCCAGCTTTCTAAGAGCGCCCTTGCGGGGATCGGTTATCGCGATTATCCTTTCTGAGGAGCGGGGATCATCCTGTTCTCTGATCAGCTCTTTGAGCAGGCGGAACGCTATGGCAGTTTCAGTGGTGGTTCCAGACTTGGATATAACGCAGACAGCGAACCTGCGGTCCTGAAGCTTGTGCAGGAGGCGGCTGTGATAGAGTGAAGAGAGATTATTCCCCGCGAAATATACCGGAAACTCCGCTTCTTCGCAAAGGGCCTCAATCGCCGCCCTGGCTCCAAGATAAGAGCCCCCTATACCGGTGACCACCAGGCAGTCGCACTCCTCCCGTACCCGTTCGCCTTCCTCCTCCAACCGCCCTGTACTTTCAGCGGGGACGGAGGGAAGGTCCAGCCATCCCAGCATCTCGGAGCCCCGCCCCTTTCTGTTGACAAGGGAGTCGAGGGCTCTTATCGCCCCGGGAAGGCTCTCTTCCACCTCGCTGTCGGAGATGTAATCTGAAATATTACCCGGATCCAGTGTTATCATTTATTCTCCCGGCAAGGCTCTATTCCTCAAGCTGCTCTTCCAGATAATTTTCGGTTATTTCTGCCGTTTCGGTGGTGTGCTTTACCACCTGGTCTCTTATCTTTTCAGCTTCGGAGGAGATATCATCAATGAACTCCCTGTCTGTGATACCGGCCAGGTTAATCTTGATATTGAAGTAGGCGCCCTCGGCCGCGGCCCGGGCATTGAGTGCGGCCACCCCCGCATCGCTGGCGGAATTCCTGTTTCCGTTCTGGAAGGCCCGTCGGGCCAGTTCGGCCGCTTCCAGGGTCATTTTCAGTACCGAGAGGGGAATAAGGGTTGCATTTTTAGTGGCTTCCTGGATCGCCTCCTCGCGTTTTTCCTTATCTTCCTTTTTCTTCTTAGGCATCCGGAATGCACCCATCAACTCGTTGAACGCGTCGGTATCCCTGTCCACCGCCTCCAGGAACTGTTTCTTGAGCTTCTGCGCCGAAATCCCGATATCCTCCATCTCATCGAAGTGCTCCTGATACTTTCTCTTTCCGTGGGTGAGTGCGGCCACCATCGAACTGAGAGCCCCGCTGAGCGCCCCGCAAAGGGCCGCCACGCTGCCGCCCCCCGGTGCCGGAGAGTCGGTGGAAAGCTCATCCACGAAACTGCTTACCGTCATATCATTGAGGCTCTGCTCTCGCCTGATCTGGAATTCTATGACCTTCTCTTCCGGTTTGAAGGGGTAAAGGTCGCTCAGGCCCAGGGAGAGGTCCGCTATATGAATCAGCTCAGACTGCGGGACCCCGGTGCTCCTGCCCGATTTCTTGAGGAAATACTCCCCGGCCTGAAGAAGGGCTTCCAGGGGAATCAGCCCCACCAGCTCGCTTCCGGTAACCCGTGCACCCAGCTCATTCGCTATCCTGCAGCATTCATCGAAGACCTTATGGGGGGGAGATATCTTGTAATTGACCAGATTGATAGATACCTGCGCTCTCTCGAAATCATCCACATACCACCCGATAGCTTTTACATCCTTGAATATTCCGGGATCGCGAAGCGCCTTTCCATTTTCATCCCGGACCACTTTCCTGTTCTTGTCCCTTTTCAGCCGGCCCTTCTCGCGTATGGTGAAAGCTATCTCTCTTGCTATCTTGCGGTCTCTGGAATTAATATTCACATTGTAAGCTATCAGGAATTCCCTGGCACCTATTATGGTAGCCCCGGTCCTGCTGTTGAACTCCGCTGGGCCGAAATCCGGTTTCCACTCCGGGTCCTTAAGCTTTTCCGGCAGCCCTTCGTACTGGCCCTTTCTTACCGTGGCCAGATTCTGCCTCCGGGGGGTGGTGGCGGCATTCTCATAAAGGTAGACCGGTATTCCAAGCTCTTCTCCCACCCGCTTTCCCAGTTTCTTCGCCAGTTCCACGCAATCTTCCATCGTCACCCCGGCTACCGGAACAAAGGGCACCACGTCTGAGGCTCCCATTCTGGAGTGCGCTCCGGAGTGGGTTGACATATCTATCACTTCGGCTGCTTTTGCTATGGCACGGAAAGCCGCTTCCAGTACTCCATCAGGGGAGCCTACCATAGTTACCACCGTTCTGTTGGTACTCTCTCCGGGGTCCACGTCCAGGAGTTTTACGTCATCTACTGTCTCGATCTCGCCGGTAATTGCATCGATTTTCTCCCTGTCCCTTCCTTCGCTGAAATTCGGTACGCATTCAACTACCTTCTCCATTATTTAAAACTCCTTCTTGTCTTAAAAGCGAATATATGGCAACTTAGTCTTACAATATAATCAATGTATCTTCCGGTCAAGAATATGATTGAACTTTTGATTTGAGAGGGCGGGGATGGATTTTTTTATCAGTGTCCCATTCAGTGACCTGGACAGCAGGCTGGACCAGGTCGTTGCCGAACGGTTTTATCCGGAAGTGCGGATGACCAGTACCGATTTCCTGCTATCGGTGAGCGATTCTTATATTGACAGGATGGCCCGGCGGATAGAGGAAGCGGGGGTGAAGGTTTTTACTCACGGGCCCTTCTTCGGGCTGGATATAGCCAGTATGGATTCGCATATCGGCAGCTTTTCGGCGGATTGCCTGGCCAGGGGAGTAGAGGTGACAGGCGGGTTGGGTGGCGATCTTATGGTCATACATACCGGGTATCTTCCCTTCTTCTCCAGGGGAGGGAGAAGACACTGGTTCCGGAACTGGGCCCGGAGAATACAGCCCCTGATAGAGATAGCGGAGAAGGCGGGAGTGACCATTGCCCTGGAGAATACCTGGGACGACCGGCCGGAGATACTCCTTAGGCTGCGTTCGCTATGCCGGTCCGACAGGGTGAAATTCTGCCTGGATACTGGCCACGTCAACTGCTTTTCCAGGATTCCTCTGAGCAGGTGGTGGACTGCGCTCGGTGACATGGTGGAAGCTCTGCACCTGCATGACAACCGGGGTGACTCCGACGACCACATGGTGCCGGGAAAGGGGACCTTTGATTTCGAGGAACTGGCCGGCTATCTCAGGGCTGCCGGTACGCATCCCAAACTGGACCTGGAGGTATCCTGGCATCAGGCCGCCCAGAGCAGGGATTACCTGACTTCGATATTTCAACAGGCCTGACC
>WJIX01000129.1 GCA_014730075.1 bacterium
ATCTGTGAGAAAGTACTCTTCTTCAATACAAACCTTTCCATGCAGAAAAAACAGTTATTCTTCCATCTCGAACGGAAAAAAATATACCGTTAATACCAGATTCAATCAAGAATTGAATTGGAGAGAGTTGTATTTATTCTCGGTCCCTGTATACACCTTATCTTGGCCTTCATAATGCTCAGCGAAGAAGGATCATCTTCCTGGTCTCCCGGTAATCTCCCGCGGCAAGACGGTAGAAATATACCCCGCTGGCCAATTCTTCTCCTCCAGCGCCGCTTCCATCCCAGCGGACCGATTTTCTTCCGGCAGTCATTCTTCTATCCAGCAGGGTTGCTATCGCCTCGCCCTTCACATTGTAGACCCGCAGGGATACCATACCCGGCGCCGGCAGGTCAAAATCTATCCTGGTGGACGGATTGAAGGGGTTGGGACAGTTCTGATAAAGGGCGAAAGATTCCGGAGCGGCCGGTATTTCGATACCGGTCACCTGGTCGGGCTCTTTCCTCTCGCTCTCGTTTCCGTCGTGATCGACCGAGCTGATCATATAGAAGTACTTCCATCCTTCAGCCGCAGTGTCGGTCCAGCTCAGATCAGCTGTACAGTGGATCAGGTTCTCCTCGCCCGGCTGAAAACCTTCAGCTTCTCCCCTGTAGATACGGTAGTATTTGAAATCCTCATCTTCGCATTCCTCCCACAATAGGCCATTACCGCTTCCGGTGTTGTATGCCACCGAAAAGGTGCCGGGAGCCCCGGGGCTGAGGTTGTCCATTGAGTATCCGCTGTCAGGCTGCGAGTCCACGAAGCTTCCCGGTGTGGATGTGAGCGCGCTGACAAAGAAGGCGGACCAGTACATCCCCTCCGCTATGCTCGAGTCGGCCAGGGTGGGCACCACCGCAGAGTATGGGCCTTCGCAGCGGGCCGGTACGCTCTGGATATAATCCCAGTCGCCTGGCGGATACATTAGAATATCAGCTCTTATCCTTTCGCTCTGGAGTTCTCCGGTATCCGGCCCCGCCGGGGACTGCAGAGCCGAGGCGAGGTTGTAATCCACCCTCCGGTAGATGGCGTATTCGGTTATCTCAAGCGGAGTACCGGGATCGTCATTAAAGCACTTATCCCAGCAGATCCGTACCTGACGCCCCTGGTCGTTCGCTATATCCTCTATCCAATTTATATCCACCCCCATTCGATTGATGAATACATTCAGAGACCAGGAATAGCTGTTCGCAGTGGCCAGGTCCATGTAACCGTTCCCGTCGAAATCATCCACTGCAACAGATCTGGGGGTGACATCGGTTGAATAATTCTCGGCCGGGGAAAAGCTGCCATCGCCGGCCCCGTACAGGATGGAAAGGCTGTTCGAGTTGTTGTTGGCAGCCGCAAGATCCATATGCCCGTCTTCGTTGAAATCTCCGGAGGCGATCCCGTAAGGCTTGTTCCCCACGGAATGATTAACCGCGCTGGAGAAGGTTCCGTTGCCGGCTCCGAGGAAAACAGAGATGTTATTGGACCCGGAGTTGACCGCTGCAATATCAGTATTACCGTCTTCATCAAAATCCGCGGTGGTTACTTCATAAGGGGCAATTCCCGCGCTCAGAGTGGTACCGGTGTTGAAGTCGTCACCGGTTGTTCCCAGCAGGATCGACAGGTCGTCGGAGTTCTTGTTAGCCGTTACCAGGTCTATATCGTTGTCTCCGTTGAAATAACCCTTTGCAATACATACCGGGCCGCTGCCGACTGAAACGGTCCCGTAACCGCCAGCCCCGTTGATAATGGAAAGATTATCAGAGTCCCGGTTGGCCACTGCCAGGTCGATATATTCGTCACTGTCGAAGTAGCCGGTTATAACGCAGGCAGGCGCGTCACCGGCGCTTAGATTGATTCCGAAGCTGAAGGTTCCGTCTCCTGCGCCATACAGGATGGAAACATTGTCCGAGCCGTTATTCGCAACCGCCAGGTCCTGATGAGCATCCTCATTGAAATCGGCAATATCCACCCAGTAGGGGCCTGAACCGGCGCTGTACTGCACCCGGGAGGAGAAGGTGCCGTTTCCGTTTCCCAGAAGAACGGAGGCGACCCCGGTGGAGAAATCGGCCGACACAAGATCAATAATACCGTCCTCGTTGAAATCGCCGGTTCTAACACACTGCGGCTGGTCTCCGACCGTATAGCCGACTGCATTCTTGAAGAGCTTAGCAGCCGCACTGGCATCATCAGGAGGCATCATCATAGATACCGCAATTATGAAAAAAAGAAGCATGAACAGGTGCTTTCGCATGAGAGACTCCTCTCGCAAGAGATAAACCCACAAATAATGAAAATGATTGTCTGCCTTAGATCAGCATAGATTCTAACAAAGAATATGAGAAATATCAACCGGTATGAGTACACTTTCCACTTTGAGATCGATAAACAGTAATTCAACCTGTTTAGATTGATAACCTGCCGAATGACTTGCAGCTGGTTGAACAATCAAGTTGTTTTTCCAGGAAACTCAAGCCGGGAATATATGAATTTCCCGATTGTATCCTTACACTCAACCGAGGGAAGCCGAATTAATCTTTTCAGACTGCGTAGAAGCTGGAAATCATAATGTCTTTTTTCTAATCCATTCCTTGAAAAAAACATCATTAATAAAGAGGACATCTTCTTTTCTGTCTAATATCTCTTTTTTAATAAGCAGCTTAACTGAAGTTTGCAGGGTCGAGACCGGTCCAATCCCGTTCTCTGAAATATACTCTTTCGAGAATACCTTCTCCCCTCCGCAAACCGCTATTGCCTGAAGCACATTTCTCTGATGCAGAGGCAATCCTTCCCATATCCTGGCAAAAAATGGAGTCTCTTCGTTCAAGATGCTATCCATCGCTATTTCAATCTCTGAGAGTGCAATTTTCTTTTCTTCGAACTTCATATCCCAGAGCTCATGACAGAGGAACTGGGCATTATAAGGATAGTTTTCTGTTACTTCCAGGATATTATCGACAAGACCGCTCTCAATCTCGAAGCCGGTTACTCTGAACTTATCCCCGAGGAATACCCTGAACTCTTCTTCCGGTATTTTCTCCAGATTAATAACCCTGCCTATCTTGTAGAAGGGACGGTTACTGTTATACACCATATCACCTATTAAATGTTTTTTTGAACCGGCAAAGAGATACCCTACCCTGTCATGATGCTGAAAAGCGGATCTCATGCCTTTTTCTATAGATTCCCCATTAAAATTCAGAATCTCCTGGAATTCATCAAAGGCAATAACAAAATTTTTATTCTTCTTTTCAGCGAGCTTCTGCGGGAGATCATAAACCTGATTGAGCATTCTGATCACATCACGTCTTGTATTTATATATTCAATTCCAAGTGTAGCTTCACCCTTGCCATCTATTGTTATTTTCGGGCGAAGCCCCGGGATAATTTCTCTCACCAAACTTATCGCTTTTTCGAGCCTGTTCTCCAGGGTAAGGGCTATCTTCCTGCTGTATAGCTCAAGCAGACGGTTCAGCGAGGTTGCCTTATAAAGGTCTATATAAATGGTGTGTGTTCCGCTCTCCTCGAGTCTTTCAAGGATGTTCACTATCAGGGAAGTCTTTCCTAAACGCCGTGGTGAAATCATAAACAGTTTCTCGGAATCGGAGAGATCTCTGGTAATTTCCCGAATCTCCCCTGTGCGGTTCGCAAAATCATCGCCGGTAACGATTCCTCCGTATTTGAATGGATTCCTCATATTCATCCTTTCATTATGTATGTATACGTTACGTATATATACATAATACTATAAACGTATAATATTTCAACTAATATTGTCATTATCATTCCTGTAATACCATGGCATTTACGGACAGACTGGACGATTTTAAACAACAAAATCATGTTTTTAGCAGAAAAGACAGTGCTTCTGATTTCCGGGGCAATCTACAACTGATACTCAAACTTTAGAAATATTGAAACTTTTTCCTTTGAATTACGAACTTAATAATAGTATTAGGTTATTAGTAGTATGAACCAAATAATAGTAGTAAAAGAAAAACAGATTATTTCAAGGAGGTGATGAGGATGGGAAAGATCGAGGCATCCAACAAGAAGTTCAGGAAGGAGCTCAAGTCAGGTACGGTGGCGCTGGTCCTTCTGGGGGTCCTGGAATCTGAGGGCAGGCCGATGTACGGCTACGAGATCACGCGCCATCTGGAGGAGTTCACCGGCGAGGGGCCGGAGCTGAAAGTCGGGGCCCTCTACCCTGTTCTTCGCTCCCTGGAGAGCAGCGGGATACTGACCAGCAAAGTGGAGCCCTCTGTCAGCGGCCCTCCCCGTAAATATTACTCCCTCACAGAACCGGGCAGGCAGGTTTACAGAGACTGGAAAGATACCTGGGCACATACCAGGGATTTTGTGGATAGAATACTGAAAGGATAAGGAAATGGATGATTTAATACGGAGCTATCTGAATGACCTCAAAAAAGAGCTTGAGCAGGCCGACAGCGCCCTGGTGCAGGATGCCCTCTATGATGCCGAGGAGTACCTTCGGACATCACTGGAGCGGCTACGGGCTGAAAATCCCGATAGCGGTGACCACGAGCTTCTGGCCACTATAATAGAGAAGTACGGCGCCCCTGAAGAGACCGCCAGGTTCTACCTGGATATGGAGAGAAGAGTGATCCCGGTTTACCGCAAAACGCGGCATCAGAATAAAAGATCACTGCTGGGGCGTTTTCTTGGTGTGCTGATAGATCCCCAGGCCTATGCCGCCTTTCTCTTTCTGATATTCTCACTGGTAACCGGGATAATATACTTCACCTGGGCTGTTACGGGGCTTTCTCTCTCGGCTGGATTCATCATACTGATATTCGGGATACCGTTTTTCGGGCTCTTTCTGCTCTCCATCCAGGGGCTTGCCCTGGTCGAAGGAAGGATGGTTGAGGCGATGACAGGTGTCAGGATGCCTCGCCGGCCGATATTCTACCGCAGGGATCTGAGCGCCTGGGAAAAGTTCAAGCACCTCGCCTCCAGCGGGTCAACCTGGAAGTCGATCCTCTATATGATCCTGAAGCTTCCTCTTGGGATAATTTCCTTCACGGTGGCGGTGACCATGCTGGCTCTGTCGCTTGCAATCATCGTAAGCCCCGCGCTGCAGGTTTGGCTAGACATCCCG
>WJIX01000130.1 GCA_014730075.1 bacterium
AAGCTCATCCATCCGGTCCATCAGATCGAACAGCTCCTGCTCATCTGTTTCCGACAGGCAGAGAGACATGGCGTAGAAGTCATCGAAGCCTGCCTCGGCAGCCCCCCGGTTTCTGAGCTCCACCAGCTGCACCAGGCCGGGAGCGACTTCCTCCCCCACCTTCTTATGCGCCTCCCAGGCCTCTCTTCTCTTCTCAGAATCGCTCTCGTCGGCAAGGATCTCCCTGATATCATTGTCCGAAACCTCCCTTCCCCCGATAGAGGGGCGGAAGGTATTGAACTTCATCTGTATGGAGGAAGAAAGCTCCGAGGTTTCCCGGAGGAGGTTCTCTCCCATCTGCATCCCGCGGTAGGTCAGATAGAGAATACGGGCCGTCCTGGCCAGGTGTCCGTCCAGATCCTCTCCGCTTTCCATGAAATCGCTGAGATACTCGAAGTCAGCTTTCCCGGAGTAGATCCTGCTTATCTTGAACTGAAGCTCCGCCAGTTCCCTGTAATCCTTATCCTTCCCGCCGGTGGCGGCCCTCCAGTAAGCCAGGTTCTTGTCCCTCTCCAGCCTGCTTACCTCTGCCACATGCTTTTCCACGAAAATTCTGAATTCAGTTTTCAATGTTCTCTGTCGCCCCCTCCGGTTGATTACCTTTTAATACTGCTGCCGAATGGAAAGACCAGGCTGCTGTTTACAAGAATCCTTCTTCGCGCCCTCTCCAGCACACCCAGCTCCACCAGGGAGCTGATATCCCTGGTGAGTGTCTTGTCGGACCTTTCGGCGTAACACTTTGTCACCTCAGGTGATGCATACCTGACCTGTCTTGGGGTGACCCCCTTGGCGTGCCCTCGGATACCGAGCACCAGCACCTTCCTCCTCTCCGCAATCTCATCTCTTTCATCCCCCATCAGCCTGTCCAGGCAGCTGTTCCAGACCGCCGGAAGCCTGGATTTTTCCACCCGCGCGGCAATCTGCTCCAGCCCCTTAACGAAACCCCTCAGGCAGTACTCCATGAAATCAAAGACCGACCCCTTCCTATCTCCGTACAGTAGTTCCCGGTACTCCCCCTGGGTCAGGCTGTAATAACTGTTCATGAAGAGCGCTGCCTCCTGCGGAACTCCCGCCGAGAGCATTACCTGAAGCTCCACGAACCTTGCGGTCAGGGCGTTTCCGGTATCGAAGGGAAGAATCCAGGTTAGGTACCTGTGTGCTATGATTGCTCTTATCAGACCACTCGCTATCTCGTCACCGGCTGGAAAGCTCTCCCTGCTTTCCGCTATTCCCCTGGTCAGCCGGTCCACCAGCTGGCTGCACTCGGCGGGGTTTACCCCAGCATAGCCATCGACCTCGATCTCTCCGGTTCTGAAGCTCCCCGGCCGTGCCTCTCCGGTATCTACCCCCCTGTGCAGTATCTCGTTTATACCGGTAATCGCCTCGGTCCTTATATCGGGATTTTCGCGGATTCTGGAAAGCTCGCCGGAGAGAAATAGAAAGAGGCGGATGATATTGAAAACCAGGATTTTTTCACCTTCGCTGCCACCCTCATACTGCCCGCTCTGTTGTATTTCCATCGCCAGCCGGTCCAGATCTTCCTGGCCCATTTCCAGGATCTCATGGAGCTGCTCATCGGATAGAGAAACAGCCTCCATCCGGGCGCTGCCCCTTACAGCTTCTGCCCTTCTCATAGATCTTATCTCTGCGGCAAGGGAGGGGTCCGCCGCGCTCTCTCTGAGCAACCTGCAGCCGTGCATCGCCTTGCCTATAAGAATCCATACCCTGGGATGGGCCTTCTTCATATTAAGCTCGAAGCTTATCCAGGGATGAGTTGTTGCGTAACCTCTAGGGAAATCCATCTGAACCCTCCGGGAATGGGTCTGATCACTGTCGATATCGTTGTTGTCTGATATTATGTCTTATTATTTGTATTTATTGCAAGCAAATAATAAGCAAATTATTTATCTCTGTCTACAACAATCTCTAAGCTTTATCTCTCTTTACAACGTTACTATTCTGTCAGTCATACGCCGCAGCAGGCCGATATCGTGGGATGCTATCATAACCGCTCTATCCGGCCCTCTGAGGCCTCTGAGCGCCTCCTCCAGCCTGCCCGCCGCTCCGGCATCCAGGAATATGGAGGGCTCATCCAGTATATACAGTTCGGCATCCAGCACTATCACAGAGGCAAGAGCGCATAATCTCTTCTCTCCCTGTGAAAGCCGGAAGGGGGCCCTCGTTCTGAAAGTCTCATAATCCAGACCGGCCTGCTCCATCGCCTCCCGGACAGCATTTTCTACCCCCCTTTTGCCGTAGAATGACCTGTAGCCGAGGGCTACCTCCTCTTCGACACTCTCAGCGAAAAAGCCCTCCTCCGGCGTCTGAAAGAGGACCGCCACCCGCCCGGCCTGAAAATCTTTCTCCGATACGGTCTTCTGTCCGAATATCCTGACCGACCCCCCATCCGGGGGCAGAAGACCAGCGCAGGCCGCCAGAAGAGTCGATTTGCCGGAACCTACCGGGCCGCGAACCCCTACCATTTCTCCCCTTCTTACCCGCAGTGAGTCAACCTCCAGCGTAAACCCGCTCTCCGGATAGGAAATCAGCATATCGGAAAGTTCCACCACGGCCTCTCCCCCCCGGCCAGCAGGCCTGCAGTGAGTCTCCTCCACGGAACCCCCTTTCTTGCCCACAACTATACCTGCCGGTTCGTTACTGAAGAAATGATCAGGAGAGGAATGCTCCTTGAGGGCGCTATCCTCCAGGCAGAGGACCTTACCGGCGCACTCTACCTCTTCCCTGCTCAGGGTTGCCCACAGAACCGCTTTCCCCCTCCGGTGGAAATGCTCGGTTACCGCCTCCAATACGGATTCTCTGGCGGAGCGGTCCAGGAATGTCAGCGGCTCATCCAGGATCAGATGCCTGGGATTCATCACCCAGATAGATGCAAGAAGAAGCATCTGCTTCTCCCCGCCGGAGAGGGTATGGGGGTTTCGCCGGAGCAGGCCGCCCAGTCGGAAAATCCTTACGCTCTCCTCCAGCCGCGCTTTCCTTTCGCCGCCGGAGAGGGGGATATTCTCCATACCGAAGAGTATCTCTCTTTTTACCGAGGTGGTCACAAACTGGCTGTCCGGGTTCTGCATGGCGATCGAGACAGGGATGTCATAATCACCGGCGGGATCGATCTCAACAGTACCGCTGTATGGCTGCCTCAGGGCGGCTGCCAGGATGCAGAGGGTGCTCTTGCCGCTGCCGTTACCCCCGGTAAGGGCAATCCATTCACCGTCTCTGATATCAAAATTTATCGAATCGAGAATGGTCCTGCCTCGCAGGATGGAGCTGACGTCGCGGAAACGGATCACCGGCCGCTCCCATCATCTCCGGCAGCGGATTCAAGGTGAGCCCTCGCCCGGTCGGCCCAGGCGCTGTCAGGATCGAGCTCCAGGTAACGCTTCCAGGTCTTGACAGCTTCAGCCGTATCCCCTCTCTTGCTGTACAGCATCCCCAGGGAGAATACCGACTTGGCGTGTTCCGGGTCCAGCTGCAGGGCTTTTCTGAATGCCTTCTCGGCGCTCCCGTAATCTCCGGAATAGAACTGAGAATTACCCAGGGCGTAATAGTAATCCGGGCTGGAGCCGCTTCTGATTATAAGGTCTTTCAGGATGGTAACCGCCTTGCCATGAAGGGACATTCTCTGATAGGTCACCGCCAGGTTGAAATAGGCGTCATAGAGATTGTGGTCCAGTTTTATGGCGCTTCGGAAGCTCCCTACCGCCCCCGCGAAATCGCCACCGGCCAGGCTCTCCAGCCCTCTGTTGTAGAGACTTACCGCTCTTTTGCTCTGCTCTATCGATTTCAGGTCAGACTTGCTCAGCGGTATCTTGATCCCGCTTCCCGGCTCAGGCTGACGCCCCGGCTCGATACCGTTGTAAGAGGCAAGGGCTTCTGCCCTTCCCTCCCGGCCATAATAATCGTAAGCTATGGAACGCCATGTCTCACCCTCGGCGACGACATGAGTTACCACCCGGCTTACCCCGCCCTCCTCGAAGGGGCTTCTCCTGGCAGCGCAGCCGGATAGAACCAGCATGAAGCAGGCTGCCAGCAATAACCTGATTATCCTTCCGTCAGGATTCACCCTTCTCTTCCATCCTTTTCATGGCCGCCGAGACGGCCTCTCTGTAAACCTTTTCCAGGGGGATATTCTTCATCCTGGCCAGCCGGGCGGCCGATTCGTACTCCGGACTGAAATTGACCACTCCATCGCAGAGTTCCCTGAACTTCACTGCCACTTCACCATAACCGGTCTTTACCGTATCGCTCCATCTTCTAAGCTCAACCCTCTCCTCGTCCGCTATCCTGATACCAAGTGTGGTAGTCTCGGTGAAGAGAAGCTCCAGAACCTGCTCCTCTATGTTGGAGTCGCATATTACAGTAAGCTCAATTCCCGGCCTTCCCTTCTTCATCATTATATTATCGAGAAAAACTTCGTGGGCTCCCGCCTCGAACAGTTTCTCACTGGCATAGCCGTAGGTCTCCGGGTTCATGTCATCTATGGTTGTCCTGATCACCCTCACCCTGTTCTTATCACCTGCGGGCTGGGCTTCTATCATCCTGAGAAAACCCGGGTTTTCACTCTGGTCCCTGGTCCCGGATGCGTACACGATCCGTTTCGGTTTGAACAGCCGCCCGGAAGGGAGCGGATCGGCCAGAACTGCCAGCAGCGCCGCCCCGGTGGGGGTAACAACCTCTCCTCTCTCCTCTGATATCTCCAGAGCCCTGCCTCTCAATATCTCCACGGTCGCCGGAGCCGGAACCGGAATCTCCCCGTGAGAAATCGAGATGGTACCGCTTCCCAGTCTCAGCGGCCGGTGGTACATCCTGGGAAATCCCAGCAGGTAAAGAGCCGCCACCGATCCTACTATATCGACTATGGAATCGACCGCTCCCACCTCGTGGAAATGAACATCGGCCGGGTCCATTCCGTGGGCCTTCCCCTCCGCCCGGGCTATCGCCTCGAATATTTCCAGCGAGAGCTCTATGATGGAGTTTTCCATTCCCGAGCCGCTGATTATATCGGATATTTGGCTGAAATTCCTCGAGTGGTGCGCCTTCTCGAAGGTTACCCTGGTCCGCAGGGTCTGTATCCCCCTTGCTTCGGCCCGCTCGGTATTGATGCTGAACGGCTCCAGGCCGGACAGCCCCGAAAGGATATCTGTAACCTCATCCGGGCTGGCACCCAGCTCGAAGAGACACCCCATGAACATATCGCCGCTCAGACCGAGCGCCGGATCAATAATAACAGTATCGGCCTTTCTGCTGCTCAATTTTCCCTCTCTCCTTGATATACTGGTATTCACGAACTTTCCCGGGCTGCCCCTATCCTGCCGCATATCAGCGCGGCAGAGAATGCGGCCCCGAACCCGTTATCAATATTAACTACCGAGACCCCCCCGGCGCAGCTGTTCAGCATGGTCAGAAGGGCCGCCACCCCGTTGAAACTTGCCCCGTAACCGACACTGGTGGGCACTGCTATCACCGGAGCATCCACCATACCGGCCACCACGCTGGCCAGGGCTCCCTCCATCCCCGCGACCACTATGACCACATCTCCGGACCTGATATCCTCCAGGCAGGAGAGGAACCTGTGCATCCCGGCAACACCCACATCATAGAATTTCTGCACCTCGCAGCCGAAGAAATCGGCGCAGATGACCGCTTCTTCTGCCACCGGCATATCGGAAGTGCCGGCCGAGACCACCACCGCCCTGCCATTCTTCTCCGAGGGCTCTCTCTCCACCCTGAACAGCCTGGCCTCCGCGTGGTACTCCGCATCGGGGATCACTCTGGAAACCGCGCTGAACTTTTCCCTGGAGCAGCGGGTGGCCAGCAGATTGCCACGGTTTTTCAATATCTCCGTACCTATCCCCGCTATCTGCTCCTCCGTCTTATTCTCGCAGAAAATCACTTCCGGTATTCCCCGCCTCAGCAGCCTGTGATGATCAACCTTGGCGTATTCCAGGTCCCTGAAAGGCAGTGATTTGATCTGGGCCAGGACCTCCTCCACAGTTATATCCCCCGCCGACAGCCCCTCCAGCAGCGATCTCAGACTCTCCTCTTTCAATTTCCCTCAATCTCCTCTCTGACCTGACTCAATATGGACAGGACCTCTTCCAGGGTCTCACATCGAGACAGCCTGGCTCTGTATTCCTTCATACCCCGGTAACCCCGGATATACCAGCGGTAATGTTTCCTCATCTCCAGAATGGCCCGCTGCTCACCTTTGTAATCAACCTCCATTCTTACAAATTTCTCAAATATTTTCAACTTATCTGAAAGGCTATCCGGATATTCCGCTTCCTTTTCGTAATCCCCGTTTTCAACGATGCTTCCGTATATCCTTCTGATCTCCCTCCTGAGCTTGTTGAAAAGCCAGGGCCTACCTATGGCCGCCCTACCCACCATCACCGTAAGGCAGCCGGTTTTATTGATTATCTCTCTGAGCTCTGCAGGGCCGGCGATATCGCCGTTAGCTATTACCGGTATCTCCAGCTCCGCGTTCAGGCTGGTGATATGATTCCAGTTTGCCTCTCCCCTGAAAAACTGGGACCGGTACCGGGGATGAAGCGTTACCGCGCTGACCCCGCAGTCCTGAAGTATCCTGCCCGCTTCAATATAGTTTTCACTCTCACGGGTCCAGCCGCTTCTGATCTTGGCGGTAACGGGCAATTCGACCGCGGAGGTTACCGCCCGTGCTATCCTCCCCATCAGGTCCAGGTCGCGCATCAGGCCGGCACCCCCGTTCTTTCTGACCACCTTCTTCACCGGACACCCGAAGTTGATATCTATAAAGGCCGGACGCTTTTTGGCCGCAATCTCCGCCGCCGAGGCCATGGAAGGGGGCCTTGACCCGAACAGCTGGATTCCCACTCTGCCTTCCCCCTCGAAGATATCCATCATCGCCGCCGTCCTCTCACACCCCCTGATCAGCCCTTCCGAGCTGATCATCTCGGTCTCGGCAAGATCCGCTCCGAATTCGAAACAGAGAAGCCTGAAGGGCGGGTCAGTATACCCGGCCAGCGGGGCAAGCATTACTGCGGGTTTATCGAACATATCGGGGATAACCTCTCCTTCTTATACTCTCCGGCAGCTCCCGGCGAGAGGTGCCGGCATATCGGGGATATTTAGCATAATATTCGGTTCGGCTCCCCCGCGCAAGTATTCCGGCCGGACCGGCCTGATAAATTAATTTGAAGATGCCCCTTTTCAATGTATATATTTAGTCAGAACCAGCTCTTAATAAC
>WJIX01000131.1 GCA_014730075.1 bacterium
GAAAGGGGCTTTCCGGGTGCCTGACTGGTTCCATCCGATGTACAGGATGCGCTCGTGCCAGCCAATTTCAGACTTCGACGATGCTCCAGTGGCACTGGTTCTGACCAGGAACGCCAATACAGTACCCCTGGCGGAGGGCACTATAGCTGCCAACAGTTTCCATTTCGGCTTTCCGCTGTGGTACATGAGAGACCAGGACGTAAATAAGATCCTGGATGTCATTTTTACTGAATGGGGAATCAAGGATAATTAATATAGAAGGACTTAAAAGGAGGTAGAGTGAGGTATCGGCTTTTAATCAGAGGTCTAGTATTATTTGCTTTTATATTGATTCTTCCGGGGCCGGCGGCGTCGCAGGCGCCGGTAGATTCTGTTGAACTGATACCACTCAGCCCCGATTCGCTTACAGTCGAACGGCGGGGGAGGAATATAGCCGTAAGGTGGTACCCAAAGGAGGATTCACTGGTAAATACCATTGGCCCCGCGAATTTTTCCAACTGGTGGTATGGTCACGACGAGACAGATAGGGTTGAAGTAGAATTCTTCGGTAACTATACCGGTACGATCGACAGGACAGTTCATTTCTCTCTGACCAATCTTGGGACCTTCGAGGTAGGGGCAAGCCCCTCCATATCGGTCAGGATAGAGACGAGGGATAAGTTCTGGAGGTACAACCAGGTAACGGATGAACATGAAGTGGAATATGAGACCTACAGCAAGAGAGTAAATATAGGGACCAGCTACAATTACGGTGATACCATCCCGCTGGAGCTGAGGGGGGAGGATACCGCGGAACTCCTTGATCTCGGTGTGAGTGCCTACTTCAATGACGGACTGGTGGATACTACCAACCTTGGAAATACGGCCAGCTTCCGACTGGACCTTCAGACATATGACGGTTTCAGGGTATGGAGAAGCAGGGTAACTGATGGTAAGCCCGACCAGTTTCCCTCTCAGGACGAAATGGTCTCCATAGCCGAGATTTCACGGGAAGATTATCATAAATACATGAGGATCAGTACAGAAGATGATGTCCCGCTGAGAAGAAGGACGATATGGAGATATTTCACAGATTTCGGATTATACCCGAAATATCCGAGATACGATAATGATGGCAGGTTGTACTATGAATGGATGGATGACAATGTCTTCCCCGGTTTCAAGTACTTCTACAGCGTAACCGTTTACGACAGGCACTATAATGAGGAGCGGGAGCCCCAGGATTTCACTTCGGAGAGCTATTTCTGCGGTAACGATTCCATACCCTGCTCTGAGAGGATGAAGACGATATGGATGACCGTGGATGCTCAGGAAAATATGGAACTGGTATATGCCGTTCCCAACCCCCTCAGGACCGGAACATCAGCTGAGACGGCGCCATACTACCATAATTATGGAGATGGAAATTACATCAGGTTTCACAACGTACCCACCCAGGCCCAGGTATGGGTTTTCACCGTATCGGGAGATCTCGTCTGGGAGGGTGAGAATGATAATGTTGACGGTTCAGATGGTGTAGTAACCTGGGATGCCCGGAATAAGGAAGGTGTGGAGGTATCTTCCGGTATCTACCTGTACAGGGTTAAGAATGTCAACGGCCAGGACCATTACGGGAAGATTATAGTTATAAGATAAAGGCCTGGAAAGGGATTCGGCGCCGGCCGATTCTTGTCTCCATATCTGCCAGAATGCGGCATAATCGTTTTGCATATCAGCAATAGGTTGGATGGGTCCAGTACCATCCAGAAACGGAAAACAGGGCGTGGAGAGATGATCAGAAAGCCGCTCCATCCATTTAATATCGCCCGGCTGATGATTATTCTGGCCAGCCTCCTTTATTCATCATCAACATACGCAGGGATTGACAGAGGGGATGCCCCGGACGGAGTTACCGGAGAGACCGCGCTGGTCTGGGTATTTTTCAGTGAAAAGAGCGGAACACCGGCTCTCCGGAGAGATATCTCAGAAAGGGCAGTCAAAAGGATAAGAGGACGCTCGGCTGAAACCGCCTCCACCCCCGTGGTAATGCAGGTACGGGAAGATTATATAGAAGCGGTAAGAGAATATGCCGAGAGGATCAGAAATGTCTCCAATTATTTCAATGCGGTAAGCGCCGAGGTAAAAAGATCCCGGATCAGTGATATGGCACGCCTGGATTTCGTTAAAAAGATAGAGCGGGTGGCTGTTTTCAGGCGCAAACCGTTCAAGGGCGGTGAGCATGAAACGTTAAGGCCGCTGTACGGCGATCCCCTGTATACCAGGTATGGGGAGTCACTGGAACAGCTTGAAATGGTGCAGGGATCAGATCTGCTGGAGGAGGGAATAAATGGATCGGGCGAAAGCGGGGATAGCGGTCCGGTGAGGATATGCCTGCTGGATTCGGGGTTTGATCTCGACCATGAGGCATTTCAATCACTTAATCTCCTGGCGCAGTACGATTTTATTCAGGATGATTCCATTACTTCGAATCAGGAGGGAGACGACCCTTCCCAGGACAGGCACGGCACGGTGGTACTCGGAGCGATCGCGGGATATAAGGAGGGTACACTCCTGGGGCCGGCATGGGGGGCGGAGTACCTCCTTGGAAAGACAGAGATTGTGGACCGGGAGATAATTATCGAGGAAGACAACTGGATAGCCGGCCTTGAATGGGCTGACAGCGCGGGGGCAGATATCGTCTCAAGCTCTCTGGGTTATTACCAGTGGTACGAAAAAGAGGATATGGACGGCAGGACCGCGCTCTGCAGCAGGGCGGCGGCAAAAGCTGCCTCCATGGGGATCCTGGTGGTGACTGCGGTTGGAAACCTTGGATATCAGGGGGATACCACCCTGATAGCTCCGTCCGACGCCGACAGCATAATTGCTGTGGGAGGGGTCTATGGCACCGGAAGTATCTCCTATAACAGTTCCAGGGGGCCCAGTGCTGATGGACGCATAAAACCGGAAGTTGTTGCCATGGGGGTGGATGTATATTCCGTCGATGCTGGCACTTACAGTGGTTACGCACGTTTCGGAGGCACTTCACTGGCAACCCCGCTGGTTGCCGGGGTCTGCGCCCAGGTACTGGAAGTCAATCCCCTAATTTCGGTGATCGAATTGAGGGAGAGGATTATAAATACAGCTACCAGGAGTTCGAACCCCGACAACAGCTACGGATACGGGATTGTGCAGGGAGCGGATGCCGCCGGTATACAACTGCCCCAGGGCCAGGAGGACATCACAATTAAATTCCTGGGGAGTAATCCATTCGGGGATAATGTTGAATTCGAGCTCTATTCACCGCTCTGGAGCGAGCTTTCTGTGAATATCTATGACTGCAGGGGGCGGCTGGTAATAAAGCTCATGGAATACCAGGTAATTAAGTACCAGGCTGAACTGAGCTGGGACGGAAGAGATATTTACGGGCGGAGAGTTAACGCTGGGATATATTTTCTGTCGGTATTCAATAGCGGCGAGCTGGTCGCCGGAAGAAAGCTCGTATTCATTCCCTGAGAACTTTCCGGAAATAATCTTCATCGGGGATCAGGGGTGAGCGTGCTGGCACTCTTTACTGACCTGCCCTGAAAACTCTTGCCGGCAGTTGCCCTGAATTCCATTTTGAATTTCTATTAATTACCTCCTTGCCATGGTATAATTGACAAAAACTATCCATCAGGTAAGAAAATGGCTTGTCAGGGGCCGAAGTCCAATTTATTATTTGACTGAAGAGAGTCCGGAATACCGGGCCTTCCGTATCCCCGCTTCAGGGGACGGTTGTATGATTGGAGTTATACCGATACTGGTATTTAATATATTTGTCATGAAAGGTCACGGAGGTGGCAGCTATGGAAAATGGTAAATACGTTTATTATTTCGGAGGCGGAGAGGCGGAAGGCAGCGCGGATATGAAGAATAAACTGGGTGGCAAGGGGGCTAACCTCGCCGAGATGGCCTCCCTGGGAATTCCGGTCCCCCCCGGATTTACCATATCTACTGATGTATGCACCTACTTCTACGAGAATGACTCACATTACCCCGACGGACTGACCAAAACAGTGGAAGAGCAGCTGAAGAGGGTTGAAGAAGAGATCGGTTACAGATTCGGCGACAGCCAGAAACCACTTCTTCTTTCTATCCGTTCCGGAGCCAGGGTAAGTATGCCCGGTATGATGGATACTGTACTGAACCTTGGCCTTAATGACCGGACAGTTGAGGGAATAGCCTCTATCGCCGGCGACCAGCGATTCGCCTGGGACTGCTACAGAAGGTTCGTGCAGATGTACGGAGATGTAGTACTGGCGATGAAGCCGGATGATAAGGATGATATCGACCCATTCGAGGAGATTCTGGCCAGGAAGAAGGCACAGGCGGGGGCGGAGAATGACGTAGATCTGAATGTCAGTGAATTGAAAGAACTTACCGCGGAGTTTAAGAAACTGATAAAAGACCGCAAGGGTATAGAATTCCCGGATGACCCGATGGAACAGTTATGGAACGCCATTGGGGCGGTCTTCAATTCATGGAATAACGACCGGGCGATTTCCTACCGGAGGATTAACGGGATACCACACCACTGGGGGACCGCTGTCAATGTCCAGTCCATGGTATTCGGCAACCTGGGGGCAGGTTCCGGTACAGGTGTGGCTTTTACCAGGAACCCTGCCACTGGGGAGAAGAATTTTTACGGAGAGTATCTTCTGAACGCCCAGGGCGAGGATGTGGTTGCTGGAATCCGTACCCCCCACCCCATAAATATACAGCAGAAAGTGGATAAGGACATCCCCTCGCTGGAAGAGGAGATGAATGATATCTATAACCAGCTTCTGGAGATCAGGGATACACTGGAGGAGCATTACAAGGATATGCAGGACCTGGAGTTCACCATCCAGAAGCAGAAGCTGTGGATTCTTCAGACCCGAACAGGCAAGAGGACCGGATTCGCGGCCATACGGATAGCGGTGGATATGGTACGCGAAGGTATTATCGGAAGGAAGGAAGCGATTTCCAGGCTGGACCCGGAACAGCTCAACCAGTACCTGCAGCCGGTCTTCGATGCGGACGAGAAGAATAAGGCGGTTGAGCAGGGAAAACTTATCGCCAGGGGCATAAACGCGGGGCCCGGAGCCGCTTCCGGGAAGGTCGTGTTCAACGCTGAAGATGCCGAGGATATGGCAAGGAAGGGTGAGAAGGTAATACTGGTGAGAATCGAGACCAGTCCGGAGGATATCAGGGGTATGAGTGCCGCTGACGGTATACTGACTTCGGCGGGAGGAGCAACTTCACACGCTGCCCTGGTAGCCCGGCAGATGGGGAAGGTATGTGTGGCAGGCGCCCGGGACCTCAATATAAACTACAGAGAAAGGTCGATCAAGGTTGGCGATACCGTGATTAAGGAGGGAGAATATATATCAATTGACGGGACTACCGGCGAGGTTATCTCGGGGCAGGTGGAGACAACTCCTTCGGACGTAATCAGGGTCATGGAAGGATCGCTGGAAGAGAAGGAATCGGATATATATTCCTATTACCGTGAGTTGATGGAGTGGGCAGATAATTTCAGGGAACTGGGTGTGAGGGCCAACGCAGACCGGGAGTCTCAGGCAGCGCAGGCGGCATCATTCGGCGCGGAGGGTATCGGGCTGTGCAGGACTGAACATATGTTCTTCGAGGGAGACAGGATCAATGCCATAAGGGAAATGATCCTTGCCACTGACAGCTCCGGAAGAGAGAAGGCTCTGGAAAAACTGCTTCCCATGCAGAAGGAGGACTTCAAGAAGATATTCAGGGCCATGGACGGGAAACCGGTTACGGTCAGGACTCTGGACCCTCCGCTGCATGAGTTCCTTCCCTCCGAGGAGGATGAGATTGCCAGACTGGCAAAGAACCTCGGTACCGGAACCTCCGAGATAGAGGAGAAGATCGCTTCACTCAAGGAGCAGAATCCAATGCTGGGCCACCGCGGATGCAGGCTTGGAATAGTCTTCCCTGAGATTACGGCGATGCAGGCAAGGGCAATATTCGAAGCAGCTTCCGAACTCAAGGGTGAGGGAATGGATCCCAGGCCGGAGATAATGATACCGCTGGTCGGTTCGGTAAAAGAATTCCATCTTCAGGAGAAGGTAGTAAGGGAGGTTGCCGAAGAGGTCCAGAATGATAATGGTGTGGAGCTATCTTTCCTGGTGGGGACTATGATTGAGATACCAAGGGCCTGTCTGACCGCGGACAGGATAGCTGAAAGGGCACAGTTCTTCTCATTCGGCACCAACGACCTTACCCAGACCACATTTGGCATAAGTCGGGATGACGCTGGCAAGTTCATGGCTGAGTACCTGGATAAGGATATATGGCCTTCGGATCCCTTCCAGAAGCTGGATGTGGAAGGAGTGGGGCAGCTGGTGGAGACGGCAGTCACCAGGGGAAGGAATGTAAACTCCGGGCTTAAGATCGGGATTTGCGGCGAACATGGCGGGGACCCTTCATCGGTAAGGTTCTGTTACGGAGCAGGGCTCGATTATGTCAGCTGTTCCCCTTTCAGGGTGCCGATAGCGATTCTGGCAGCCGCGCAGGCGACCCTTGAGGAAGAGCGCGGCTAGAGAACTGAAAGAGGTGCCGAATTCACTGCAGATAAAAAGAACAATATATTAATGCGCAGATTGAGGAGCTCAGGAGAGATTATAAGGGATAATCCGCGCCTGGCCAGGTCGGTCCTGTTAAATATGGGAGGATTGGCGGCACTTGCCGTAATATCATCCCTCCTCACTGCTGTTTTCGTGGAGGCAGGCTACGGGATTGCACTGCTGCTCTGGACCGTCGCGGCGATAATGCTTCTGACGGCGATATTCCTGCTCAATATCGGGTTGATACGAAGGGAGGATAGGGACAGGGCCGGACAATCATTCGGCATCTCCAATCTGATGACTTCTCTCAGAATTGTTTCTCCGGTACCGATCCTGATCTCCTTTCTGGAGGGATACCTGCTTGCTTCAGTAATTATTTACGCTGTTGCGGCCATTACGGATGTACTCGACGGTGCAATCGCGAGAAGGTTTTCTCAAACCACCGTTATCGGAACGATGATAGACCCGGTGGGAGACATTTTAAGTACGGAGGTGGTATTCTACTTCCTGTGGATATCAGGAAATGTCCCAGGCTGGCTATTCGCGCTTCTTACGGCCAGGTACTTGGAGTTTTTTGCGGGATGGATTCTTCTTCTGGCTGCGGAAAGAGAACTTCCTCTCTCATCCACAATTGCGGGTAAGATAGTCGGAGTGATACAATTCACCGGGATAATACTACTGGTTGCTGACATGATTTCCGGACGGTTCGAAATAGAAGGGTTTTACCGGAATATTATCTTCTATCTTCTGGCCGCATCATTCATCTCGGTGATAATTTCGCAGACATACATAGGATTAGCCTCTTTCAGAGGCGGAAGAAAAGATTACGCTGATACGGAGGGATAATAATGGATTTTGGAGGAGAACTCAGAGTTATCAAACCAGTAGTGGTATGCCAGATCGCGGGTATGGCGGGCCTCACCGGAAGGATCAAACTGATTACCGCTAATAATGGGGCAAGCCTCTACTTCAAGGAAGGGAAGCTCATCTATGCGACCATCGACACCAGAAGAAAGCGTATCGGCGAGATCCTGGTGGAGAGAGGGATGCTTGACGAGGAAACACTCCGGAGGGCTTTGAATGAATACAGCGGGAGCGAAAGCAAAAAGAGGATAGGGGATTACCTTATTGAAAACGGTGAGCTTGATTATAAAACACTGGTTTCTGTCATCAAGGAGCAGATAAAGAATGTTGTCTATACTGTTCTTCAGTGGGAAAACGGAAACTTCGTCTATTTTGACGGTATCCAGCCTGAAGAGGAAGATATCCTGCTGGATGTCCGTATAGATTATCTTCTGCTGGAGGGTCTGAAAAAACTGGATGAAAGAGAGAGAAATTAAGAATTCCAGTTATCTATATTTATCATGCGTGGTAGCGGTATCAGCCATTCTCTTATTCTCACCGGGTCTGGAAGCTTCCTCTCTGCAATCTACCCGGTCGGAAGGCATGGGTGGAACCAGAAACCAGTTCCAGGGGGAAGCCTCCTCGGGGTTTCTCAACCCGGCTGCGATCGGTGCCGGAAGTCTGCCGGTGCTCTACGCCGATTATTTTACCACCGGTGGTGTTTCCGGATTCACGGGAGCCGCTGAAATAAATCCCTTCAGCAGGCTGAACCTTTCCTTTATGGGAAGAAGAAGTGAAGGCGGCGTTGCCGTATACGGTATGGGCATTGCCGGACAGCTTCTCAGCGGAGCGCCTGATACCTATCTGAATATCGGAGGGGCGGCCAGGCTGGTAAATGGCCTGGAAAAAGGGCAGGAGCGTTGCGCAGTATGTGGAGAGAACGGTGGAAGCGGGGCAGAGACTGGAGCATTCTCTGCCGGGGTTATTTTCAGGCCTTTCCCATCCTTCTCCCTGAGATATATCGGCGAATGGGCTCTCGATTCAGGATATCACCAGCTCTTCGAGGGGAGTGATTATCACAGGGTTGGGATATCGTTCTATTTCCTCCCCGGATTGATGATATCATTGGAGAGAGAGTTCCGGGAAGAGCTGACCCTGGACCACTTCGGTTTTAATCTCCGGACCGGTCTCCCCCTGGAGATAATGACCGGATACAGCAATGGGTCGGTCTCCGGGGGAGTGCGCCTTGCGTGGAAAGCGATTCGCGCCTCCGCCGTCTTCTCGCAGGATGAAGGGGACGGGATCAGGACCAGGGTTTCGATGGAGTTCTCGCCAGAGCTGGACGGCAGGAGGGTTGAATGATAGCTGAAAGATTGCAGCCGACCCACCGGAAGCAAACCCTGCTATCTCTATTAGAGCTGTCTGTTCTTATTCTGTTATCAGTGTTAATGTTCCCATCTCCGGCGCAGGCCGCTCCCGCCGATTCAACCGGGATGATTTATTCGGCGGTATTGGTAAACCGGATTGAGATGAAAAGGGATACCAGTCCCCGCAGCTGGAATATCTTTTCAGACAGTACCTCCAGCCGGGGAAGGATTTCATTGCTTGCCGCTGACCGGGAAGGCGGTATCCTGGATCTTCATGTAAAGATAAGATCGGGGGCCAGGGAAGATCAGAACTGGAGAGACTTCCTGTTCCTGGACCAGGGAGAAGCGGCCCTGAATCTATTTGACGGAGATTTCAGTCTGAGATATTTCCTCAGAGAGAGGGTGCATTACTCCAGATTCATGCTCCTTCCCGTTATTTCCAGTGATTCCCCCTACCTGGACAGAAATGGCGAGGGAGTAGAGGCGGATTTGCGGGTTGGAGAATCGGTTGAAGTCAGTTACACAGGTACCAGGCTTTCGTCACAGAGAGAAGCGTATGATAACCGGGGATTACCCGGAATCAGGGGAGAAGTGGCAACCCTGCACAGATTATCAGGGGATTTCAGTATAGGATCACGTGCCGGGGCCGGCTTGTTTATCTCCGAAATAAAGCCGGTTGATTCAGAGGGGAATGCGGTCACGGCTGGAGTGAGGGGAAGGATCAGCGCGGGAGGGCTGTTCCTCTGCTCAGAGTACTGCGAAACGGTGGCGGGAGAACTCTCGGAGCTGGAACCCGGTTTATTCAGGGGACCTGCTCCGGATAGGATTACTATCAGCCGTGCAGCGGGGGCCTTTCCGCCGGGGTCGGCTTTCTCAACTGAACTGGCTGGTATGAGCCTTATGAATGTTAGTCTGACAGGGGGTTACCGCTTTTACGGACCCGATTTCATGAATAGGACCGGTGATATCAGAAAACCTCTGTCAGAAAGCTATATACTTGCCGTATGGAAGCATCCGGAACGAGAGGCAATGATTGATTTCAAGGGTGGGGATATCTATCGGTATGAGAGGGGGCGCAGCTTCGCATATCTTCAGGGTAATGTCAGGGTATGCCTGAAACAGGGATTCGAACTCAGGGGGAATGTTACCACCATGGAGAAAGAGAATCCATCGTTCGTTCTTTCACTTACCGACAACGGCAAGATCAGCCGCCTGAGTACAGGGCTCAGGCTTGACAATGGTGATAAGCTGTCCTTCATCTCGAACGGGTGGGTCAATCTCTCCAAAAGGTGGACGGCCGGAGTGCGGCTATACCTCTTCAGGTCTGAAAGCAGCGGATACAGTATGCGTCTTTCTTACCGGCCATCTCTGAAGTTCCTTTTCAGGGTATCAGCAGGTTCCTTCGACCCGGTAGATTCCATACTCAGCTTTGAGAGAAACCTTATGCCGGAACTTCCTCCCGAGAATAGGTATATAAGGTTCCATACCAGAATATTGTTCGGGGGGGTGGGGAATTGAGAATATACAGGTTTCTGATAATGGCGTTTATGCTAGCCACCGCTGCTGTTCCGGCAGATAAGGGAAGATGCGCCGTCTACCTGGACGGAGAGGAGGTCGTGTTCAGCCACAGCGCCCCCAGGGGAAGCAAGGTGTTCCTGGTGGGGGACTTTAACGGGTGGAATCCTACTATAGACAGAATGATATGGGAGGATGGGAGCTACCGGGTGAGACTTTTTCTGCTCCCGAACCGGTACAGCTACAGGTTCGTGGTCGACGGGGAGAGGATGGTGGACAGGGATAACCGGTCGCTGGACAGTGAGGGCAATTCGGTATTCTACTTTGTGGAAGAGGATGGAGTTTACAGCCTGCATTTCTCCCGGCCCGGCGGAGGCGATGGAAAAGATCTTTTTGATGGGGCAGAATATGGGCTGGAAGGCCTGGGATACGGTGAGGAGGGTTCCGGGGAGGTATTACTCTCTGGCAGCTTCCGCGGTGAATTAAGCGAAGACCTGGTCTGGAGCGCTACAGCAGCGTGCTCAGATGAAGAAGAGCCCTTTATCCTTAAGGCTGAAGCTGTAAGCGGAAATGATGATTGGAGGGTGAGGGGTTTCTACCGGGCCGGCGGGCTTGATTTGGGGGACCCCCTGCATTTGATAGGGCCCGGAGGGCCTTATGATTATTTGCCAGGCCTGTTCTGCCGCGGGATAGGTGTTGAAAAGAGCCGGGAGGGGGTGTTATCGGGAAGGATATTCATAGCGGAGAGGTTGGAAGGATACAGGAACGGGCTGGAAGAGGTGAAACTTGAGCCAGGGGCCGAATCAGAGGAATTGTTGACTGAGAGGGATCCCGCCGGGAATGATATCATAGGATTGAAAGTCGGTTTGAGACTGGGAAGAGCTGACCTGAGGTACCTTTTCAGGAGGAACCGGGGCATCTCGAGTGCGGTTTCCGGTGCCGCGGGTGAGATTCAGGGAACTGAAGAGGTCAGGGTAAACGGTGTCTGGGCGGAATATCAGGCTGGAGAAGGAAATATCCTGGAACTTCAGTACCTTTATGGAAGCTCTTCTCTCTGTGATTATGATCTTTCGGGTGATGTGGGTGTGGGCAATATCCAGGAAGAAATTGAGCTGCAATCCGGTTGGAAATTATACGCCGGGTTCACCACGGAGCTGGCTGGTTTCGATTGCGGGCTGTCCATAATAAGGGAAAAACTGACAAATTATCCCTCCGGTGCCACCGGAGATAAGGATAAGTTCAGAAATGCCGCTTCTTTAAAAGTGGGTGCAGGTTCCGGTAACTATCAATTCGGTCTGAAGATGTCAGCCGAATCATACACCGGATCGATAGCGGCCGATTTTCTGCTGCGAAGGCGTAATTTCTGGCTGGACGGAGACAGGGTAAGGTACTATAATCTTCCACTGATAAATTCCGGGGGAATGCTGGAATTGCATTCCTTCCTGACCAGGGGTGAGAGTCTGCCGGGAGGTCCTTTCGGCAGTGACCGCCTCTCGATAGTTTTCGCCGCCGATATGGACAGACTTTCAAGGAGTAGTGTTGTTCTCCGGGCGGTTAAGTCGATACATCTAAGGTTTCTTTTGCCGGATGATACCCCGGAACCGCTGAGAGAGATCGACCTTATGGCGGATTTGAGAGGGGTTATTTATAATTACCCGGGGATCGAAGAGGGATACACCGATTTGTTCGTAGGCTTGAGAAAGGAATTCGATAGATATGCCTGGGTTATCGTGGGCCTGGGATTCAACCCATACAGAATCGATAGATGGGAATATGATATAAACAGGTTAGGCAGGGAGATCTACATGGATGAGAAGGGTGTATTCAGTTCTGCTGCATCCTTGAGTCCTCACCTTATAGCAGAGGCGCTGAAAGATGCGGAGGGCGATCTGTCAGGTAATTATACTTTTTCTGTTCAGGCAGGTTTCAGGTTCTGACCGGAGTTACTTTATGTACGAAAGAATATTTTGTATATTTCTGTTAGCATTTCTGGTTGCCGGCTGTGGTTATATTGCCAGTTCGGTTCCGTCACCGGAAATAGATGGACGGAGAGTGACGTTTCGTGTTAGGATTGAATCGGCTGAAACGGTTCAGGTAGCAGGCGACTGGAATAACTGGGGCATGGGCGACGGCCGCCAGGGCCAGGTCCTGGTGGGATTGATGCGAAAGAGCCAGCGGGGTGATTACTGGGAGAAAACCGTGGAACTGCCCCCGGGAAGATACAAGTATATATTTCTGGTTAATGAAACTGTGCCGGTTCTGGATGGTGGAAATCCAAGGATAGTGCCGGACGGAAAAGGAGGGAAGGCTAATCTGATCATTCTGCCGGGTGTATGAATCACAGAGGAGCTTTGGCATATCTGGTCGTAACAGTACTTATCTTCGTCTGCAGTTGCTGGAATTATGTGGGACTGGGAAGGACTGAGGTATCCGGAGGAAAAGGCCCTGAGGTTACTGAAACCGGTATCAGGTTTTCGCTTAATTCCAGGGATGCTGAGAGTGTGGCTATTGCGGGTGACTTTAATAATTGGTCAAGAACCGCCGACCAGCTGAATTTTGATGAGAGAAGGGGGGTCTGGGAGACGGTTATCCCCCTTCCCCCCGGTGAGTATGAATACAAATTCGTGATCGATGGAAAGGAATGGATTGCGGATCCGGGAAATCCTAAGGCAACAGAAGATGGGTTCGGTGGGTACAATTCCATTATTGCAGTTGATCAGGAAAAGTAGATTATTCCCGTATGCCCTGTGATAGGGGGCATGAATCACAATATCGCCATATTGCATTTTGCACCCATCATTATTATCCTTCCATTGCTGATAGTTACCGGGTTAGCGGAACCAGGGATGAAAGTCACAATCCTGTCTATACCAGCACCTGAGATAAATGAAGGCGATATTTTTTAATCAGTTTGATGACAAGGAATTAACTCCATGCGAACAGGCTGCCAACTCAGGACGGAAAATCGGCCTGGCGATTTACGATTCCACAGGTTACCAGGAAGGGCCGGAGGAGCGGTTGTGGCATATCAATTGCCTTATTTAAGCTGTAATGAATCTTAAAGTTAACCATAAGTCATCTATAGGGATACTGTCTCTTTCCCTTTTCCTGCTGGCCTGCCTGTCATCTGCGGCGTATACGGCACCCGGAAGCGGAACTGCGGGTATTACTCCATCCGGCGATGTGACAGCAGGTTCAAGCGGGGAGTGGGTGATTGAATATACCACCGCTGAGAGTTTTTCAGAAGGGGTGATATCGGTGGTTGTGCCTGACGGATGGAGCAACCCCCAGGATTCAGACGGGTTTGCCGCAGGTTATGTTACCGTATCCAGCGAGGGAACCCTTTCCGCCACACCTCTTTCCATTTCTGGTATGATTATAACAGTATCGATCGACACACTCTCCTCGGGGGAGACGGTAACGGTAGTATACGGCTCTGAGAGCATTTCCGCCGGTGGAAGGGCCGATTGCCAGCAGAGCTCCCAGCAGGGGGTGGAATTCACGGTCAGCTCTGATCCTGGTGGCAGCTCCACCCAGCAGATTTCTTCTTCCCCGGTGCTGAATGTGGTAGCGGACAGCATAACAGCTCTTGATTTCATAACTTCCGAGAGATCAACAACAGCCGGGGAGATAACACCGGTAATGAGAATTGAATGTGTGGATCAATACGGTAACCGGTCCGCGGTAACATCTGACCAGACCGTCGGACTGTCCTCAGGCTCGGGAACAGGTGAATTCTCGATTGAGAATGGCGGGCAGTTCAGCGACACCTCCAGTGTGGTAATAGAAGCTGGAGCGGATACAGTATCATTCTATTACCGGGAAACAGTATCGGGGAGTTTCACCATTACCGCATCGGCGGATGGGGAGGCCTGGGATAACGCACAGCAACTGGTGACGGTGAGTTTCGCCGACCCTTTCCGTATAACCGTATCACCTCAGGATACTACCATTACAGCCGGAGATTACGCGAATTACCTGATAGGAGTGGAGGATGAATTCGGAAACAGCAGCCCTCTTTCTTCCGATCAGGTGATAAAACTGTACGGAACCGGCGGGGCTTTCTATCTGACATCCGATCATACCACGCCGGTTTCAGAGATAACCATCCCGTCATCCTCAAGTTCCGTTAATCTGGATTACATGAGCGAAGAGATGGAGAACACCCTTGGGTATCTGCTGTTTCTTTCCGATGAGGATGGACAGCCCCCCGCTCTGGAATCTACAAGTACTACTGTATATATCGAGCCGGCTGCGGCGGACCTTGCGGCATCTACCCTGGAGACAGACCTGTCCGAGGTAACGGCGGACGGTGTGGAAGAGGCCACCCTTACGGTGGTGGTGAAGGACAGTTACGGGAACCCTGTGAGCGGTTCCAGTGTGGTTCTCGAGGCTGGAGGGAGCGGGAACGATCTGGTAC
>WJIX01000132.1 GCA_014730075.1 bacterium
GGATACGGGTTACGAGAAGGCCTTTACCACTATTCTGGATGCAAACCTGACAACTATCATTACCGCGGTGGTCCTCTGGCAGTTCGGAACCGGGCCGGTCAAGGGATTTGCCACCACACTAAGTATCGGCATTCTGGGCTGCATGTTCACCGCGCTGGTATTCAGCAAGCTGGTGTTCAATATATGGACCAGGAGCGGCCGGGTTAAAAAACTGAGCATATAATTATTGAGGTGAAATGATGAGATTCATTGGTGAAACACACATTAAATTTGTTGATTTCAGAAACAAGGCGTTCCTGATTTCCCTTGCGGTTATCCTGGCCGGATTGATATCGCTGGCCGTTAAGGGCGGCCCCGACCTCAGCATCGACTTTGAAGGGGGAACCCTGGTACAGATTAAGTTTGACCAGCCGGTGTCCATAAATGAACTCAGAAGTGTGGTGGAGAACGTGGGATTCCAGAACAACCAGATACAGGAGTTCGGCCAGGAGAATGAGTACCTGATCAAGGTGGAAAAGATAGATGAAGCCGGCATGGCAGCGGAAAAACTGATGGAAGCCCTGAATAATGTGGCCCCCGAGGCGGGTTGGGAAGTGGTCTCGGTGAGAGAGAGCACCGAGGGGCTGACCGAGGAGGGGAAAGCCGGCAACCTGATAGTTCTTTCCGGGGAGAACATACCGGAGACCGAGGTCCTGGTTAATGCGGTGAAAGACCAGGGAGTGGGAGTAATCGCGGCCACCAGGGAATCCGACAATACCGTAGCCTTCAACGTACCCTTCATGGGAATAGAGGCCAAGGCCTCCGAGAAGATGAAGGCCGGGATCGAAAAGGCTTTCCCGGACAGGAAGATCGATATCAGGAGGACCGAGACTGTGGGGCCGAAGATCGGCGAGGAGATGAAAGACAGGGCCTGGGCGGCCATCATTATATCCCTGTTCGGAATCCTGGTCTATATCAGCTGGAGGTTCGAGTTCAAGTTCGCGGTGGGAGCTATTATAGCTCTGATACATGATATTCTGATCACCCTGGGGATCTTTTCCATTACCGGAAAGGAGCTCTCCCTGGTGGTTATCGCAGCGTTCCTGACCATCGTGGGTTATTCCCTGAACGATACCATTGTGGTATTCGACAGGATAAGGGAGAACTTCAGTATGAGGCGCCGCCGGTCGCTGGAGAAGATGGTAAATACCTCTATCAACGAATCGCTGAGCAGGACCATCATTACATCACTTACCACCCTGATAGTGGTTCTCTTTCTATTCTTTGCCGGGGGAGAGGTTATACACGACTTCGCCTTCGCGCTTCTGATCGGAGTGATAGTGGGAACCTACTCATCCATTTTCGTGGCAAGCCCGGTATTGATTGAGTGGCAGAACCGGATATCCAAGAAGAAGAAGGCAAGGTCATAACGTTGTTCGGCCTATCACCGGAAGCTCCATTCTCTGCTCTGGAATAGGGTCCGCTTTTCCGGGCGCCCACTGGCGGCGGGGAACCCTTTCCCGGTCCGCTCGCAAAAAAATATCATAGCGATAATTGTTTTATGTTACAATATTAAGGGAAGATGCTGGTCTTTTAACCGTTTCCTGAGAGAGAAAGATTCTCTATGGATTACAGGAAAGAGAAGAAGATATTCTTTTTGCTTCTCTTTATCTTTATTGCGGGAAGCCTGGTTTTCTTCGTTTCATTCCTGGCTCTGGGACACACAGAGCTGTCGTCTCCTCTATGGCTGATGTTCATTCTCCTGGATGCCGGATTCATTGCCTTCATGCTTGTTCCCTCTCAGGGGAGGATAATAGTGCGTGGGAGAAATGGCCCGGTAAGGGAGAGGAGGTGGTATCCGGGCACGCTGGAGGGGATTGTCTCTTCAGGAGATAGAGAAGAGGTTGGCGAGGGGGGTATAAGGACTCCTTCCAGGGCTATTGATCCGGTCCTGGTGGCAGCCCTTCTTCTGATTCTGGGGATAGTAATCGCTCTTAACCCCTTTAAGCTGGAACGCTCGGAGTGGAGGGCGGAAGAGACAGAGAGGCTGAAGGGCATATATGAATCGGCCGAGAACAAGCTGCTCGAGATCGAAGGCGTGATGGCTGAAACGGCTGAGAATGCCGGAAGGATGGCCCGGCAGGTGGGGATGGACCGGATGGAACGGATGGAGAGGGCTGAACTGATGCGCAGGGTGGATTCACTTGCAGCTGAAAGTTCCGTAAGGATCATGCCCCTGAGCGGCCTTGGCATTCAACTTTACTCAGAGGCGGGAGACAGGATTGCCTGGGGGGGTGAACCCACCTACCTGGAAGAAGCGTTGAGGGATTCCGCAGGGATACGCACATTCACCGATAAGACAAAATTGTATACCATTATGGTCACAGAGCTTTCCTTTTCCGGCGGCACCGCCGTAGTGGACCTTCCGGTGAAAATCAACTACATGATGCAGAACCGGTATTTTCAGAAGATGAGCCTTGAGGATGAGCTCTCGAAGCAGGAGGGGGCTGAAATAACCTTCCATTTCCGTAATGATGACGGCTCCGACCAGCCCGCGGGAACGGATGAAGGAAGGGGCAGCATAATATTCAATGACCCCAGCGGTGAGATCGGTATCTACGGCAAAGTAATTTCCCGGACAGGGGTTCCGATCTCGAGGTTGAAGGTCAAGGGGGAGCGGTTCAGCCGTATGGTCACCCGGCGGCAGGAGAGGAAATCGCTGTGGGCTGGCATCCTCCTTACTTTGACTGTAACTATATTGGCTATAAGAATATACAGGAGTTATCTGATCGCCGGAGATAGGGGCGTGAACAGAGGGGCCAGTATGGTTATCAGGATAGCCGCACTCCTGTTTTTCCTCGCCCTTATAAGGTATATCCTCCTGGCGCTGAGGATACCGGCACGCCTGCTGGGCTCACGTGTCCTGTTTGATCCCGCCATCTTCATGGACAGCATGCCGGGAGGGCTGTTTCGAAGCGCCGGAGATTTTCTGATAACGTCATTCTTCATGCTGATATTTGTTTTCGGGTCAATAAAGGTTTACCGGACCTTCTTTGCCGGTGAGCTGGAGAGGAGACTCCCCGGCATTGGGAAACGCAACTGGGCTTTAATAGCTTTCAGGTCTATCCTGCTGGCAGGGGTACTATTTGCCGGGACCGATACCGCTTCGGATATTGTATCCAGGGTGGTGGTGAATTCAAATCCCAGGCTGGTAGGTTTGGATATAACCTTCTTCGGGCTCCCCGAGCTTACCCTTCACCTGGCCCTTCTCTTCTGCGTATCGGCTATCTTCATAGCCCTGGTATTCATTTCCCGGCTTATTCTTCTCTGGGGCAGCGGGGAGCTGAAGGTTACCATCCTGGCCGCCGCCGCCCTGCTTGTCCTGCTTCACTGGAAAGAGCCGGCAATGTTCATTCCGGCGGTTGCCCTTCTGGTAATTTCGGCGAGGATATTCCCTATATTAAGAAAAGAAGAGATTATTACCGTGATGTTCTCTTCCTTCTTTCTGGTACTGGCCCTTTCCATGCTTATTTATGGAACCGCGGAGCGGTGGTATGACCGGCTGAAGCAGAACCGGGTCAGGGAGATGATCTATGAATTCAATCATCCTGAGGAGAACTGGCTGAAGGATTTTCTCCCCGAGATCGCCGGGAATATATCCCGCAGCAGGAGGTACGGTTCCAAGGTTTCCGAAAGCAGGAGTTCTGTCGCGTTCGAGATCTGGGCGGAGAGCTCCCTCGGGAAGTTCGACCTTCCGGCTTTCATAGAGGTGTTCAGCAGGGAAGGGGAGCGGATATCCACTTTCTCCCTGGGGATCCCGGACGAGATTACCGAGAGGATGAAGAAGAACGGCAAGCCGGCCCAGAGCACTGTGGTCAGGCGGGAAGACTCTGAAACCGGAATGGGAAAGGTATATTATTTCAACACCCTTGCACCCCTCTATAA
>WJIX01000133.1 GCA_014730075.1 bacterium
GAAGTGCTCCGCTACCTCAGCAGAGCGGTGGAGCTGGATCCGGAGTACGGAAACGCCTACTACTTCATCGGAGCTGAATGCGGCGCCAGGGCAAGGATAAAAATAACCCGGGGAGATATCGAAGGAGCCAGGGAGGAATACCGCAGGGGGAGGTCGCTGGGTGGATTCCCGGAGTGGTTGATTGAGTACGGGAGGAACATCCTCAAATCCTGCTCGAGGGATGCCATCCTCTTTCTGGGGGGAGATGCCGATACCAACCCGGTAGAGTACCTTCGCCTGGTGGAAGGGTATAGAGCGGATGTTACCACCATACCGGTGGCTCTGCTGAACAGGCCCTGGTTCATGAAAATGGTCAGGGACGGAATTCCAGGGATGCTGCCCCCTGCTCCGGTCAGCTGGTCTGACTTCCAGATAATGAATATGCATAATTACAAATGGAAACCGAATCGGATAGAGGTTGAAATAAGCAGAGAGGCCATGGCCGAATATGGGATTGAAAAAGAAAGTTTCTCCTGGAAGCTTGAACCGGACGTTTCCAAGGGGCTGTTGAGTGCGGGCACCGCCGCGCTGGCCGATATAATAACTACTAACCGTTTCGAGAGGGATATCTATTTTTCCCTGGCCTGTGGAGATATCAGCGGCCTCGGCGAGAACATGCAGCTGTGCGGGATGGCGATGAAACTTGTTCCGGTCCCTGCCTCAGGGACTGCCATGGAAGTGGATGCTCCATCAGCCAGAAAGGTTCTGCTGGACGGTGGCAATTACAGCTCCCTGCCCACAGTTCTGAACAGTGAGATGCCCAGGGTGTCGAATATTCTCCTGAACTACCCGGCGGCACTTCTCCGCCTCTGCGCGTACCATCTGAGAAGAGGCGAGAAGAAAAATGCCGCTGATATTTTCAACCTGATCGATCAGACAGGGATGAAACAGTATATCGATATGAGCAGACTCGAATCTCATATTGAGATCTACAGGAAGATGACCGCTGAATAGAAAGCAGCCGCCGGGAATATAATCGGCCTTGATAAACAGGCTGGTCAGTAATATAATAATTCTCCGGTGACCTGGGGAAAAAAGGGAATAATCAGATAGCAGGAAAGGAATGTTGATGAGCAAAATATTAATCTGTTCTGTGATTGTATCGTCTCTGGCCGGGCTGATTGCTCTCTCAGCTTTTGCCCAGGAGGATAACGGCTTCAACGACCTTGCCGGGAGCATTTACATGAAGGACTTCGAAAAAGTCAGAGAATTAATAGAGGGCGGCATGGATGTAAATATCAGGCAGGAGAGATCAGGATCCAGCCCGCTTATGGTAGCATGCGCCAGGGAGGGGACCGACCGGATCATCGAATACCTCCTGGAGAAGGGAGCTGATGTTAATGCCGAAGACAGCAGCGGGTATACACCACTGATCTGGGCCTCGGAGAATTCACTGGCGGCGGTAAATATGCTGCTGGCCAGAGGGGCCAGGGCGGATGTTGTGGCTGTCAATGGTATGACTCCGCTGATAAGATCGGTATTCGGTATTATTACCGGGGATGTGACCACCGAGGTATGCGATACCCTGCTGGCTCACGGGGCGGATATCAATGCCTCTCTTGATGATGAGGGCGCCCCCGGTTTGAGCGCGCTGCTGTTCGCCGCCAACAAGGAAATGCCGGAGCTGGTTAAATACCTGGTCACAAAAGGTGCGGATGTCAATCACCGGGAGGATAACGGCCAGACCGCCCTGATGAGGGCCGCCGGGGAAGGAGACCTGGAAACAATCAGGATTCTTATCGAGGCCGGGGCCGATCCCGGAATCAAATCGAATGCCGGAGAGACAGCGATATCGATAGCGCGGCAAAAGGAGAAAACGGAAGTGGTGGAATACCTGGATTCACTGTAGGGGACGGAGATTATTCCTTATCCTTATTGCTGACTTCACGCAGGCTGCGCCAGTATCTTATCCGCTTGATTATCTCCCGCTCGAACCCCCTTTTTACCGGCCTGTAATAAATGCTGCCGGCCAAATCCTCAGGGAAATACTCCTGATCGGCCACGGCATCAGGCTGGTTGTGTGGGTAGATGTAATCCTTTCCGTACCCGATATCCTTCATGAATGAGGTGGGGGCGTTCCTGAGCCAGACCGGGACCGGGAGAGGACCATGCTTTTTCACATCGGCAGCAGCCTTGCCGTAAGCGGAATATACCGAATTGCTCTTGGGAGCGGTTGCCAGGTACAGGACTGACTGGGCCAGTGCCAGTTTGCACTCCGGAAGGCCCAGGAACCTTACCGCCTCCATCATATTTATGCTCAGCCCCAGAGCTTCCGGATCGGCATTTCCGATATCCTCGGAGGCGAAGCGTACCAGGCGCCTCGCTATATAGAGGGGTTCTTCTCCCCCTTCCAGCATCCTGGCCAGCCAGTAGAGCGAGGCATCCGGGTCTGAGCCCCTGAGACTCTTATGAAGGGCTGAAATCAGGTTGAAGTGCTGCTCACCGTCCTTGTCGTAGAGAATATTCTTCTTCTGCATGCACTCCTCAATTATCTCCCTGGTTATTGTCAGACCGGCTTCCTGTTCTCCGTAGGACTCTACCGCCATTTCCAGAGTGTTCAGAGCAGTCCTGGCATCCCCGAATGAAAAGGTGGAGAGATAATCCAGGGCATCATCGCTAATAGCCGTATCCATAAGGCCGAATCCCCTCTCTTTATCTGCCAGTGCGTCTCGAACAATCTCCGCTATGTCATCAGCCTCCAGGGCCTTGAGAATGAAAACCCGTGACCTGGAGAGAAGAGGTGATATCACCTCAAAACTGGGGTTCTCGGTGGTGGCCCCTATCAGTACTACAGTCCCGCTCTCAATGTGGGGGAGAAAGGCGTCCTGCTGAGCCTTATTGAACCTGTGGATCTCGTCCACGAACAGGATGGTCCTCTTTCCATTCATCTTGAGAATGGAACCGGCTTCTGCGATGATTCTTCTGACTTCCGCTATACCTGAGGTAACCGCTGAAAAGAAAACGAACCTGGCATCCATGGAATTGGCGATGATATGCGCCAGGGTGGTTTTACCACACCCGGGAGGGCCCCAGAATATAAGAGAAGATTCCAGTTTCCCCCTGCTGAGTATCCGCTGCAGGACCTTCCCCTTACCAACTATATCGTTCTGCCCCTGGAATTCCTCGAGCGTCCTGGGTCTCATCCTCTCTGCCAGTGGAGAAATATCTTCTCTGTTGAAAAGGTCGTTCATATCATCATACCATCCCGGTTCCAATGCCGCTCTCACAGAATAGAGCAAGATCGTTTACACTGTCAGGAATGATCACGAATAGTCCGGAGTTTTATCAAAGAAGTGCTGGGTCCTCAGAAATCTGATGGTGCCGGATTTGCTCCTCAGGACCATACTGTGAGTCAGGGCGCCGCCTGGCTTGAAGATGGTTCCTTTCAGAAAAGGGGTCTGGGAAACACCGGTGGTGGCGAACATCACGTTGTCGCCGGAGACAATCTCTTCCGCGGAGTAGACCTTTTCGAACTGCCCGGAGATATCCTCATCCTGATCTTCCATCCTGATATTCTTCCCTTCCACTGAGAACCTTTCACTGCAGCTTTTAAGAGAGAAACTGTCATCCTCCTCCAGTTCTATTTCCTTCGGATGAATGAACTTGCCCTGGAAATCCCCTCCCAGGCAACGGAGTGCAGCCGCAGCGATAATACCCTGGGCTGAACTGCCGGTACCCATAATTACGTCTATTCCGGCCTTGGGAATACCGGTGGATATAGCGGCGCTCAGGTCTCCCTCGTCCAGTATCACGATCCTCGCGCCGGCCCCCCTCACCTCTTCAATAAGACTGGTGTGGCGTTCCCGGTTCAGAACCGCCACTGTAAGGTCTTCGACATACTCTCTCTTGGCTCCGGCGATCTTCACCAGGTTATCGAAGACTGAATTCTTCAGATTTATATTGCCGGCGGCTTCGGCGCCCACACCTATCATCTTCATGAAAGGTGAGGGGTATTCCAGAAATGTGTTCTCCAGTCCCATGGCCAGGGCAGAGATCGCGTTGGGCCTCCCATTGATAAGAGATTTCCGGCAGTCCAGAGCGTCCAGGGCTATATCAACCCTGGTCCCATCGCCACTCCCCACGAAACAGCCTGGATAAAGCAGGGCCTGTTCCTTGTCCGGGCTTTCACCTATCACAATTCTACCCTTCATGGCCACCCCTTTTATCGCGGTAGCCATGGCCGAGACAGCCGCGTGGTCGGCGTCTACCGGGTTGCCCTTGCCCAGGAAGCGTGCCGCGGCAAGAGCCGCAGCCTCCGTTACTCTAACCATTTCCAGAGCCAGGTTTCTATCCAAATCTCTTTCCCCCTGTTACTGTCTAAAGCTCCTGCTCCTCAAACCCTGCTTCTTCCTCCCTGCCGGTACCTCTCTCTCTTCTTGCCAGCACCAGCTTGTTGATCTGCTGCGCCTGCTGATACTGGTGAAAAGCCAGCAGTACCGGGATGATTATCCAGGCAATGCCGAATGTGAGCGGAACGGCAAAAAGCTGTATGATGAAGGTCAGCCAGAACCAGTTCCACTGTTCCAGGTAAACATAACCTATGGGGCCAAGGAAGAACCAGCCAAGGAAAAACCCAAGGGAAGCGGCTACACCAGGATTCTTGGTGTCATTAGGAACCTTGAGCTCAGTCCACTTCCTTCCGCTGTCACTTATCCGGGTAGAAATCGGATCAGCCTGTTCCTTGCCGCAGTAAGGACAGAACTGATCATTTTCCTCGATTTCCTTTCCGCAGAATTTACAGTACATAATCACGCCTTCCTTTCTGAAACCATATATTAATACGGTTCCAGAGGAGGATTGTTTCTTAATTCACCAATATTGTATTATTCGAGATATAAAATGACAACCGATTTCTCATAACATTTAACATCTCAATCTGTTATCTGTCTCAATTCCCTTCCGCTTCTCTTATCCTCCTGAGATTCTCGAGAGCTGTCCGGTTACCCGGCTCTCTCTCCAGCACCCTCCTCAGAAGCTCTCTCGCCCTTTCAAGCTTACCAGCAGCTCCGTATACCGCAGCCAGGTTTATCATTGCGGAGATACTCTCCGGCTGAATCTCAAGCAGCATGGTCCCGTATTCTTCAGCCTGTTCAAGCCTGCCCAGTTTCCAGCAGGCGATGGTCATTCCTTCCAGAACCGGAGCGGTCCGGGGAAGACCGCCGTACAGCTCGAGCGCTTCAGAGTAGCTTCCCTGCTCAAGATATGTCCTGGCCAGCTCCAGCCTGACGGTATCCGCGGGGGTAATGCCTGACAGGACCTCAATAGCCTCAGAGTAATTACCACTCTCCCTGAGAGCCAGGGCTAGTTTAATTCCGGCCTCAGGGTCATCCTTTTCTCCCTCAATCCCCTTACGGTATGCATCCGCGGCTGCCTCCGGCTTTCCGGAGTTAATAAGGATGTTACCCAGCTCCATGAAGACCTCATTCTCTATCCCCCCCATCCCCCTCAGGCGGTAAAACAGGGTATCAGCCCTTGCCGGATTCGACCTGGCCTCCAGTAATGCTCTTAAACCAAGGAGGTATCCGTTCCTGGGATCCCGCCTCAAACCATCTTCTATAAGTTCGCGGGCCTGGGCGCTCTTTCCGGCCCTCAAATAGGTAACCGCAAGATTTCTATTCACCTCCGCGCAATCGCCATCCTCGCAGAAACGGAGGGCTTCGTTGTACTCGGCGATAGCTCTTCCTGTTACCCCTCTCTCGGCCAGCACGCGGGCGAAAGCGAAGTGGTTCCACCAGTTCTCATAATCCGCAAGAATTGCTTTCTCAAAGAGAGGTAACGCCTCATCAGCCCGGCCAGTCATCCCCAGAGCGTATGCTCTCTGACCGAGAAGGCGCGGGTCACTCTCTCCGGCACGGAGCAGACTGTCGGTAACGGCCAGAGCCGAACTGAAACGGTTTTCCTCCAGAAGCCGGAGTATCTCCCTGTCCATCAGCCACCGGGGGTCCTCCCGCCCCAAAGCGCTGCCGCTATCGATACCGCCGGAGCATCCGGCCACCATAGAGGAAAATATAACAAGTAATATAACAGATCTGTTCCGGATCATACCGGGAAGGATACAATATATCAGCCCGCTGGTTAAGCTCTTTTTATCCAGTTAAGAAGGTAATGCCTGAGCTTACCCATAATTACGTTCAGCCTGTGCTGGCGAGGAAGAAAGGACAGCACCGGTGCTCTCCTTATCCCCATGCGGGAAAGCTCCATGGCCACCTCTAGGTTTCTCCGGTCAATCCTGTAGGCCTTGAGTAATACATCCCTGGCCTCTTTCCTCCTCCCCTTTTCCATCAGGAGAATCTTTCCCAGGTTCACGTAAGGCATCGGTTCATCCGGGGCGATATTGGCCGCCCGGCTGCAGAGCGATTTACCCCTGGAGATATCGCCCTCCTTGGCCTCGCACAGTCCCAGCATGGAGAGATAGGCCGGATTATCAGGAGCAATCTTTACCGCTTCCTCAAGATATTGCTTGGCATTGAGGAAATTTCCCCTCTTTATACTCCCTGTTGCCTTGATGAATAAATTCCTGGATTCGAAAGTTTCGTTTTGAGTAAGTGTTTCTTCCATGAGCTGCGGAACCTCAATCTCAAACCATCCGGCCGGAAAAGGGTAAAAGGACCGGAGAAGATGCATAAAGCATGAATATATTGCAAAACCGCAGAGAAGATGGCGGCAAGTCAATATATTCACCATTCCACCGGATCAAATGCAACAATTATACCGGGAAACGGCCGGACAGGAAGCTATCCCGAATCATCCTCCCCTACCCACGGAGAAGCTGAGATGAACTTTCAGCTTAATCAGTTCCGGTAAAGAAGAGTTTCAGCTTATCAATCGGAGAACGGACCGGCTGCCAGGTTATAATCAGGGCCGTCAGCTTACGGAACAGATCTTGAAGGAGTAGACAGCAGATATGAAAGCAGCACGGTTGACAGCAGAGACTGTTTAATGTATAATTATTATGATGTTTTATCCTGATTTAAGGAGACGTCTATAGGTAAACAGCAACAGGAAGTAAAAATTGGATAAAATCAAGCTTACGGCGATCTTAATTATTACGGCGATAATTGGAATCACCTCTCCGGGGTATGGGGCCAATCCAGGCTCAGTGCAGCTGGTGGGCGATTTCAATGGAATAACATGCTACCCGGAAGACACGGAAAATGATATGACCAACCTGGGGGGTGATGAGTGGGTCAAGCTTCAGTTCATAGATGAACCGGGAGCCCCGCCGGACACTATCGATTTTAAATTTACCATGAACGGTGATTACTTCCCCGAGCACTGGGGGTGGAGTCACCTTCACGGGTGGGGGACAGCAGCCCTTGGGTACAGCCCGCCAATGATAGCTGCCGCACTCCCGGACAGCGGATACTACTACTTCCATTTCAACAGTTCCACATATGCCTATTCCCTGGAAAGGCCTCAGAGCAGAATTTACGGTGACCTGACTTCCGATGTCAATGTAGGGCCAATTACCGATGGAGCTGTTACCCTCTACGACTCCCTGGGCCAGGTTCTGGGCAAACACACGCCCTTTACCGATTATGGCTACAGCTTCGATAACCTGCCCCCCGCGACATATTCGCTCTACGCGGAGGCACCCTACTATACCGATACCCTTATTACCGGAATCGAACTTCCCCAGTCCGACTCCATACAGATTGATATCGAACTGAGAAAAGCAACAGCAACCATGATCACTTCCACCGGTTGCGAGAGATCGGATGGTCAGGTTGTCCTTAACTGGTCCGCATCAACAGACCCGGGATTTGCCGGATTCGATATCTACCGCGGGCCAGGTCCGGAATACAGCAACATGGTCAAGCGGAACTACTACCCCATCACCGGCAGCAACGGAGAGTACCATTTCATTGACAGGGGTATCGAGAGTTCCGAAGACTATTACTATTACATTGTGGAATCGAACGATCCGGGCGGCTTAAGGTACGGCCCGGTGATTTCCAGCGGGGGAGCATCCCATCCCGGCAGGCTGGGAGCCAACTATCCCAATCCATTCAACCCTTCAACCACCATCCCGTTCACTGTCGGGTCCGGAAGCAATGTGAGCATAGCATTCTATGATGCATCAGGCAGAATGGTCAGTTCCGCCGACCTGGGATACAGGCATGCGGGCGATTATACATATACCTGGAACCCTTCCGCTGCCGCGGAGGATAACCTGCCCTCCGGTGTCTACTACTGCAGGCTTTCAATAGGGAAAAACAGGTTCACCAGAAAGCTGGTTCTCCTGAGATAGGATTCCTTCCGGGAGCCCCGTTCTAAGCTGGGGATATGACGATATGATACTGCTCAGAAGGTTTTCGGCTGCCATGATATCCGGACTGGTGTTGAGCGCTCTGCTTGGCGGGGCCGGAGAGGCCGAAAGGATCAGGTATCCTTCGCCGGTTGATAAACCTCTTCTGAATATAGACTTCGAGGGACCGGTCTTTGAGGATCCCGGGCTGCTGGTGAAAGACCATACCCTGATCCTGAATGAGGGAGTCTATCATCTCTTCTATATCAGGGGCGAAGAAACCGAGTTCGGCCATGCCAGCTCCGCCGACCTCAGGCACTGGGAGATCCATCAGCCGGTTCTGGAAGCCGGGCCTGAGAGCTGCGACAGTTACCGGATATGGGCACCTCACATGATCCCCAGGCCGGACTACCCCTCCCTCTACTATATTTACTATACCGGGGTAAACAGCAGCGGAGCCCAGTCGATCTATTTCGCCAGGTCAGTCTTTGAAATCTCCAGCTGGAGAAAGGGGCCCTTTCCTCTTCTGCAGCCCTACCACGCCGATACATCCTGGATTGAATGGGATGAAACCAGTCCCTCCCATTTCAGGGACCCCTTCTTTTTCTCAGATAACGGATCTGATTATCTCCTGGCCACGGCCAGGACCAGAGATAACATGGGGGCCATAGCCCTGGCTTCCGGCAGTGGATTTGTCTGGGAAGACGCAGGACCGCTGTATCTTCATAATAACGGCAATCTTCTGGAGAGCGCTTCTGTAATAAGGGAGAACGGCAGGTACCACCTGTTCTTCACGGAGTCCTCGGTGGGCGGGATATCACACATGGCCGCTGATTCACTCACCGGTGACTGGGATATTTCAACCAGGTCGATCATAGATCCAGGCCACGCCTGCGAACTTCTGGACCTGGGGGGCGGAGAATACCTCTTCTCCAGGCACACCGCCTATAATACCGCTGATGGAAAACTCTATACCATAAGGTTCGATACCCTCTCATTCGATACACCCATTCCGGAGGTGAGGCGGAACAGGACCCTGGACAGGGATTGGGAAATTCTGTGGGGAAACGCGTTCGATCACCAGCCGGTATACGGAAACCCTTACCTCTACAGGGGTGTGGACACCGTGGATGTCGGCCGCGAGGGTAACTGGTGGATCGGTACATATGAGAGTTTTGACGGTCCAATCTATGGCTCAGCTCCCGGTTCCGTTCAGGGTGACGCGCCCCGAGGAGCTGTCCGCGGCCGCGATTTCACCGTGAGGGGAAGATCGATGCGTCTTCTGGTGGGTGGAGGGAACAAGCCGGACAGCTGTTATGTGGCGCTATGCCGGGCAGGGACCGGAGAAATTATTTATTCGGAAACAGGCGAAAACAGCGACAGCATGACCGAAAGGTTCTGGGACCTGGACCCCCTGCGGGGAAGCGATGTTTACCTGAGCATCGTGGACAATGCATCAGGAGATTTCGGACATATAAATGTGGATGGAATAGAGGAAAGAGGACGGCCAATCCTCCCTCACCCCGACAGTATCAGAATTGACGGGCCGGGGCCTCGGGATATTGATCCGCTGGATGATGAAGCCAGCGGCATCAGGAGTTACCGGGGGTCGCCACAGCCCGGGAGCTCGATACGCAATTACCCCAACCCTTTCAATCCTGCCACCACAATCATAATAAACTCAGCCCCCGACTCTGACCGGGAAATAAGGATCTATTCCGCTTCGGGCAGACTGATAAGGTCAATCAGGGTGCGCTGCGGCTCAGACGGGACAGGTATCGCCCGGTGGAGGGGCAGGGATAACAGGGGGAACCGGGTCTCGTCTGGAGTATACACCGCCGTTCTGTCCACTGGCGGGCGGCCGGGAGAATCGGTAAAGCTGGTCCTGATCAGATAAATTCCTCTTTCCAGCACCCTGAATGACCGGGTCCGAGAATTGACTTCTTTGCTCAGCCTCTCTGTGTTATCTTGTTTATATGAAAAACTGTATGGTAATAATCTATCTACTGGCCGTCATCCCGATTCTTGCCCCCACGGAGCTTCCGGCGGAAAGTATCAGGGGAAAGGAACTGGTAGGGTTCCGCCTGGGAACGGTGTTCAACTCCGGAGAACTGGACCGGGCATTCGGCAGGGGGAGCTCACTGGAAATACATTTCCTGGAGGGGCTGGGTTCCAGCTACGGGATTAACATATCGCTTTCATCACACGGCTTCGGGGAAGCAAAGATACAAAAGAACAACTCAATATCGGAGCTTCAGATCTACTCTCTTACAGCCGGCTTCCTCTACCGCTTGAATATTGCCGGCAGCTATTTCCTCTCTGCCGAGGCGGGACCGGGAATATACGCGGTGACCCTGATAAAACCAGGCTTCATAGAACTCTATAGCAATGACTACCAGCCGGGACTCTACGGCGGGATCGCGGCTCTCTACAAGCTGGGAAGCAATAATATATACCTGGAGCTTTCGGGGAAGTACCATTACATCTTCTCCGGAGATAATCAATCAGATATAATCTATTACTACACTGGCAGGAACAGGGCCGACTTCTTCCAGATCTGTATCGGGGTAATCCTGAGATCTGGCAATTAACCATAAACCAAGTGACGGAGAGAAGAATGGATCACCGAGAAGAACTCAAGAAAATACTTATCGACCGCTCTATCCTCAAGGGGGATTTCACCCTGGTTTCAGGCAGAAAGAGCTCCTACTACATCAATGGGAAAATGACCACCCTTCATTCCAGGGGGCTCTACCTGGCAGCCAGACTGCTTCTGGAGCTTTTCGCCGATACCGGTTATGACGCATTTGCCGGGCCCGTAATCGGCGCAGACCCCATTATCGGGGCCCTGCTTACCCTGTCCGCCAGCGAGGGTAAGCATAAAGAGGGGCTTCTTATCAGAAAAGCAGGCAAGGATCACGGAACCAGGAAGCTGGTGGAGGGCAATATCACCGAGGGCATGAGAACGGTTATCGTGGAGGATGTGGTCACTACCGGCGGTTCGCTTCTGAAAGCGGCCAGGGAAGTGGAGAATGAGGGAGGGATTATAGCCGGCGTGGGGATCATTGTTGACAGGGAGGAAGGCGGCCACGGCAATATTACCGGGGCAGGATACGATTTCAGATCGATCTTCAGGGTCAGCGAACTTCTCTGATCAATCCCCTTGATCATCAGCGGACACCCCGGAGGTATCTGCTTCCGAAATAACAAACAGGGAATCGGGTTGTTCCGTTCCATGTTCAATGGCAGGAATAAAGAACTCGCAATAGGGGACTCCGTTTACGCTCCTGGTAATCCTGTTGGGGAAAGGTATCCCATCAACCCGCCGGTAATCAGTGTATTTTTCGCTGTATTGCAGATTATTATCTGAGTCTGTGACAGTAGAACTGCGGATAAAGCGTTTTTTCCTGTCAACAGTAACCTCCACCGACAGGTTACCTACACTGTAATTCAGGATATAATTGTCCGATTCAACGTTGGCACCTGCCTTTTCCTGATACCGGCTCATCCATTCCAGCAGCATGGGGAAACGGTATTCCAGAAACCGGTATTCCAGAGCAGGTTTATTGACCCAGTTATTGGCACTCGACCAGCTCTTCGGGCCATCCCCCTCATTGATCCATATCCACTTGTTGACCACATCCCCCTTGAAAACTTCCACATAGGTTTCACGGTACCGCTGGTGGTCCTGATAAAGGTCAAGGTGATGGTTGATTACCTTCTCCCCTGTGGGGAGCACCTTCAGGTACCCTCTTCCAGTATAGGAAAGGATTGATTTAATGCCATTTTCTCCACCATATGCCCTTACAACCCTGGAAGTAACCCCTCTACCGCTCCCGTCAGAGCAGGAAGCACAACCCAGAGCGGACGCCAGCAGGACTATCCCCAATAGAAGATACCGCAACCGCAGATTCTCTTTATTCATATTTACCGGTCCCCTTCCGGTTAATGCCATTTTCCGGGCGGGCTCTTATCCGACCTTTCCCTTTACAAGCTTTTTCTTCAGCTCCACAATCGCCCTGGTTGGATTCAAGTCCTTGGGACAGGCCTCCACACAGTTGAAAATACTGTGGCATCGCCACAGGCCATGCTTGTCATCTAGAGCTTCCATATGCTCCTGCTCCCCGGTATCCCTGGAATCAGCGATGAAGCGGTATGCTTTCAGGAGCCCGTGAGGCCCAATATACTCCTTGTCGGCCCAGAATGAAGGGCATGAAGAAGTACAGGCCCCGCAGAGTATGCACTCGTATAGTCCGTCCAGTTTGTCCCTCTCCTCCACGCTCTGGAACCTCTCCTGGTCAGTGGGCGGTGGTGCATCGGCAATCAGGTAAGGTTTGACCGCGTAAAGGCCGTTAACCAGCGGTTCAAGTGAGACCACCAGGTCCTTCAGAACCTCACATCCTCTAAGCGGCTCAACAGTAATTGTATCTGTGCCCAGGGCTAGAGCCTGAGTCTCGCAGGCCAGCATATTCACCCCGTTTACGGTCATGGCACAGGAACCGCAGATGCCACTTCTGCATGAACGGCGGAAGGTAAGCGTTCCATCCTGATTCCACTTTATATCGTTGAGACAGTCCAGAACGGTATGTCCGGAGGGTACTTCCACTTCATACTCCTGCATGAAATGGCCACGCCTCTCATCATCAGGATTATACCGGTTTATCTTGAAAGTTAACTTCTTCATCAGAGAGCCTCCTTTAATATTTCCGTTCTTTCGGCTGGAATCTTGTTATGGTAACCGGCTTGTAATCGAATTCGATCTTGCCGTCCTTCTTCCAGGCCAGGGTGTGCTTCAGCCAATTCTTGTCGTCCCTTTCCGGGAAATCGGTCCTGCTGTGAGCTCCCCTGCTCTCTTCGCGGTTCAGGGCGGCCGCTACAATGATCTCAGCGAATTCGAGCATATGGCCAAGCTCTATTGCCTCGATGAGATCAAAGTTGAAGGTCTTGCTCCGGTCGCTTACCTTGATCCTGCTGAATCTGTCCTGCAGGGAGTGGATATCGTCCAGAACCTCCCTCAGGGAACCGGCATCCCTGAAAATACCGCACTTCTGCATCATCTTCTCCTGCATCTCGGTCCTGATATCAACCAGCTTCTCATCACCATCGGCCGACAGCATGGTATCGACTTCCTTCAGTGCGGCCTGAGCCGCTTCCGGCGGTATCGGCGCGAAATCCTCGGTATCGTGGAGGAATTCATCCATTGCCATACCCGCCCTTCTTCCAAAGAGCGAAGCCTCAAGAAGAGAGTTTGTTCCCAGCCGGTTGGCGCCGTGGACACTGACGCAGGCGCATTCGCCGGCGGCATAGAAACCCTTGACCAGTTTCTCTTTGCCGTCGGCAAGCACCCTGCCGTACTTATCAACCGGGATACCCCCCATGGAATAATGCGCGGTAGGCTGAATCGGTATCGGCTCCTCGATACAGTCAACATGCAGGAATTTCAGTGCCAGCTCATGGATCTGGGGCAGTTTCTTGAGGATATTTTCCCTTCCGAGGTGGCGGATATCTATATGGACATAATCCTCGCCATTTATCCCCCTGCCCTCATTGATCTCGGTCTGAATCGATCGGGAAACCAGATCCCTGGGGGCAAGCTCCATCTTCTCCGGAGCGTATTTCTCCATGAACCTTTCTCCCTTTCCGTTCAGGAGGTATCCCCCTTCGCCCCGGGCTCCCTCGGTAACCAGGATTCCCTGCTTGTAGAGGCCCGTGGGATGAAACTGAACGAATTCCAGATCTTCGAGCGGGATACCCGCTCTCATGGTCAAACTGAGCCCGTCCCCGGTGTTGGCAAAGGCATTGGAGGTAATCTTGAACACCCTCCCATATCCTCCCGTTCCGAATAAAACCGCCTTGGCCCTGATAACGTGGACTCCCCCGTTTATCATATCCCAGGCGACCAGCCCCCTGCAGATATCATCCTCGATTATGAGTGAAAGGGCGTAATACTCGGAATAGAAACGGACCTTATGCTTGATGCATTGCTCATAAAGGGTATGCAGGAGAACATGACCGGTTCTGTCCGCGGCATAACAGGCCCTGAGTACAGGCCCTCCCCTGCCGAAATCCTTGGTGTGTCCACCGAACTTTCTCTGGGCTATCCTTCCCTCGCTGGTCCTGGAATAGGGCACCCCGTAGTGCTCGAATTCCCTCACCACCACAGGGGCCTCACGCACCAGGATCTCTATAGAGTCCTGGTCGCCAAGGTAATCACTGCCCTTAACGGTGTCGAACATATGCCATTCCCAGTGGTCTTCCTCTTCATTGGCCAGAGAGGCCGCGATACCGCCCTGAGCCGCACCGCTGTGCGAACGGGTGGGAAAAACCTTTGTGATAACGGCGGTATCATGATCACCGGCCACTTCCACGGCCGCTCTCAATCCGGCAAGGCCGGCGCCCACAATTACCACATCGTGCTGATGCACACTGTGTATGGGAACTCCTTTGACGTCATGTATACTTTCAGGATTGTTATTAACCATTATTAATTAACCTCCCACTTGCAGAGTGAGCATGGTGATTGTTCCATATATGGTAAATACCAGCGTAATCACCGATATCAGGCTGAAAACCAGTATCCGGGCCCAGCCGGCATTGATATAGTCATCCAGTACTATCCACAGTCCGTAGAGTCCGTGGAACAATGCCACTACCAGGAAGGATATATTTATCATTTTCCACATCGGTGAGGAGGCCCGTTCGGCGACCGCTCCCCAGTTCACATCTCCATCGATCATGACATGAAGCAGAATTACGTGAACAAAGAGGACTATGGCAAGATACACCCCGCTGATTCTCTGGAATAACCAAAGGAGAGCACCGCCGGACCTGACATTTCTCTTGTACATCTTGCTCCCTCCCTTATCCGGCCGCCGAACCGAAGAATCTCATGTACATTACTCCGGATACGGCAAACCACGATATCAGCCAGACTATTACGAATATAACAAAGAGCGGTTTCTGCTTTTCAACCAGCCAGCCCATATCCATTATGGTAAGCCTGATACCGTTGAAAAGATGGTAGAAAATCACTCCGATCAATCCGATCTCAAGAAACTTGAATAGCGGGTTGTTGAAGGCTTCCATTATCGAATTGAAGGACTCTTTGCCCCCGGCCAGGTGGCCGATGACCCAGATATGAAGCAATAGGTAAAAGATCAAACCCAAACCGGAGAGCCTGTGAAGAATCCAGGCGAAAGTTCCCAGGTGCACCCGGTAATGCTTGATTACCCTCATAGGGTTCCTCCTGTTTCTGCTAAGTGTTCTGGCTGCCGAACTCCCCGGTTACCATCCGGCATGCCGACAACCGGAATTATTTTCAGTCAATATACCAAAGGATTGGGCAGGCGTCAAATACAGTATTGGAACTTGCCGGATTTTTATGAAGAAACGATTCAAATCAGAGTTTACTATTTCCTGTTTCTGTTGTAGAGCTCTTCCCTGAGTTTCCCTTCCAGTTCCACCGGCAGAGGTTTCCCCTCCGGCCTCCGGAGCTCCCTGGCGGAGCTCTGGCGGCGGGGAGCCGACGGCCGGTATGGCTCCATCTCCAGCAGGGCATGCAGTATAACCAGGGCCGATTCCCTGTCGGGGATCATGCCGCGCCCCCCGGTATCGGGGTCCAGCTGAGAAAAGGGAGGGATGGGCGATCCCACGCAGGATGGGCAGCCACCCTTGCAGTTGCATGACTCGATAAGGTCCAGGGATGCTTTCATGATATCTTCTATCAGGTCGTATGCCTTCAGGGAGAAACCTAGCCCACCCGGATACTTGTCGTACAGGTAAACTGCCTGCCCCCTGGTGGACCTGGCATTTACCGTTGTCCCTATATCCAGGGGATCACACATTACGAAGAGGGGAACCACCTCGCGCAGGACATTTGAGAGGCCCAGCAGCCCCTCGGAGGGTACTCTTCCGAATTTCCTCACCTCGCTGAAGACTTCAGGGGGAGGGACCAGCCACAGACCGGCTGTCTTCAGTATCTGGGGGGGCAGATCACATTTGCCGTAACCGATCGAATCCCGGCTCCCGAACTTGATCTTTCTGAACATGAAGGTCAGATCGGTAACGGAAACGTCACCGAAAGCGATTTCGCTCACCTTCCATTTCTCCCTCTTCTGTTCCCGGTCCACCTTGACCTGTGTTTCGGTTATAGATTGAGTGTAATAGTCGACATCGCACCTGCTTACCAGAGCTATCTTCTTTTCGGTATCCAGCTGGTCGACCATGTAGGTCTCGGCCTCGTGCAGGTAGATCGCCTGGGGATGCACCTGCTGAAAAGCACTGGCTTCGTCTATGGTTCCTATTACTCTGTTATCGCCGGTGCTGTCTATTATGGTGTAGGTATTGGGCGATATATTCCTGAGGTTGACCGAAGCGCTGGGATAACCCTTGCCGCGCCAGTACCAGTCCCCCCGGAGGTAATTCAGCTCCCCCTCCTCCTCCAGCAGAAGTGCTATGGCCGGGGCGTAATCACCCATCGCCTTAACCTCTTTCCCGGAAAGGGGAAGTTCAAAGGCGGCTGCCCTGATCTGTCCCAGCAGAACGTGCGGGTTCCCGGGATCTATGATAGCGTTCTCTGGGGACCTGCCGAAAAAATACTCGGGATGTTTTACCAGGTACTGGTCCAGTGGGGTATTATGAGGAATGAAGAAGACCAGCGATTCCTCTTCCCCCCTGCCAGCTCTTCCGGCCTGCTGCCAGGTAGAAGCAATGCTTCCCGGATAGCCGACTATGACGGAGGCGTGAAGAGCCCCAACATCGATTCCCAGCTCCAGGGCGTTGGTGCTGATCACCGCTTTCAGATCTCCTTCAAACAGGCGCCTTTCAATCTCTCTTCGCTCTTCCGGAAGATATCCTCCCCTGTATGGATGGACCGAGTCCTCGCCTCCCCTCCTTAATCCACCCATTATCCCCCTGACATACCTGGTCAGGACTTCGCTTACCACCCTGGCCCTGACAAAAGCGATGGTCTGAATATTGTTCGTAACCAGCCGGGCAATAATTTCGGCCGCTTCGGTATTGGAACTCCTCCGGTCAATACCTATCTGGTCGATAGTGGGAGGATTCCACATGATGAATTTCTTCTCACCCCTGGGCGAACCGTCATCGCCTATAACCTCCACCTCTCTTCCCAGGAGCTTTTCGGCATGTTCTCCCGGGTTTGCAATGGTTGCAGACGAGGCGGCGCAGACCGGGTGGGCTCCGTAATGGCCAGAGATCCTGTCCAGGCGCCTTATCACATTCGATACATGCGAACCGAAAATACCACGGTAGGTATGTATCTCATCTATAACCACGAACTCCAGTCGGGAGAAGAAACCGGCCCATTTGGCGTGATTGGGGAGTATCCCCGAGTGGAGCATATCGGGGTTGGTCAGAATAACGTTGGCCTCTTCTCTGAGCTGCCTCCTCTGGGAGGATGGGGTATCCCCGTCGTACGTCCCCGCCTTTATATCGATTCCATCCCTGCTGTAACGGTCCAGCACCCTGAGCTGGTCCTGGGCCAGGGCCTTGGTAGGATATATATAGAGCGCTCTGGTCTGCTGGTCCTCCAGGAAGCGCTCCAGAACCGGGATATTGTAACAGAGGGTCTTGCCGCTGGCTGTCGAAGTAACTACCACCACGCTCTTTCCGCGGCGGAGGTTATTCACCGCGGCAACCTGGTGCAGGTACAGGCGCTCAATTCCCGATCCTTCAAGGACGGAGGCAAGTTTTCGAGGAAGGCCGGGCTCCAGCTTTCCGGTTCGCGCCTTCCGCGGCCTGATCCGGTGGCTGTAGGCAATCTGGCCCTGGTAAAAATCGCTTGCCTCTACTTTATTAAGGAATCTTTCAGTATCCAATATCTCACCTCGGGTGTCCGGACAGTACAGTATTCTAACCTTTAACCGCCCGGATTTACAGTAAAATCCTGCCTTCAGGTCAGCGGACCGGAGAGGTAGAGCGTCACCAGGCGGAGCATGGAGACCAGGTCAAGGCGGTTATGCTCTATTATACCGGCGATTCCGGCCGCATCGCCGGTTCTTACGAAGTCGTGGTAGATTTCTGGTATCCGGTGTCCCGGAGTATCATCCACCCTCTTCATCCCCAGGAGATGCCTCTCCAGGGTCTGGAGTTTATGGTTGGGCGTACTTCCCCTGACCATTTTCCTCGAGAGCGGAAGAAGGTCAAGGTGGTTCTCCAGGTTCAGGCCGCCGATCCTCCACACCGTCATCCTGTCAATGATATAGGGGATGTCGAAGCACCTTCCGTTGAATGTCACCAGGGCGCTGAACCTGCCCAGGAAATCAAGGGAAAATTCGAGAACAGTCTTTTCCTCGCTGTAATCACGGGCAAAAAGCTGATCCACCACCATACCC
>WJIX01000134.1 GCA_014730075.1 bacterium
TCCGCCGGAGAAACAGATTCATACTGCCCGGTGGATGGATCGTAGTAGCCGGTGGAATATGTCCTTTTCTCCAGGGCGTTCTTGTTGGCGTCAAAGAGGGTCTGCTGGAGGTGGAGGGTTACCCACATTCCCAGCTTCTCTATCAGCCAGTCAGCCCTGTAGTTTACTATCATCTTATGCCGCCAGCTCTCGGTGTACGGATAGTAGGGGAAAATGGTCCTGCCCAGTATCTCGTTATCCCTCGCCGATGACATGTAAATTCCGTCTCCACCCGATCTCGATTTGGTGAATGAGGCTGATACATAGAACTTGGTGTTAAGCTTCTTTATCCTCTTGGTACGCAGCTGGAATTCGAATCCGTAGTTCTTGTACCATCCGGCGCTCTGGTACCTGTCGCTGTCAGATGTGTTATAGAATGTGTCTATCACCGTCGGGTCTCCACTGGGGTAGGTATCCTCATCATAGCTGTACCGGTACAGGATCTGCGGCGATGCGACTCCCCTGGGGATATCTGACGAATTGGTAAAGAACCCTGTAAAAATCAGCCCTACCGGCCCTATCTTCTGGTCCAGTGATATCTCACCCTTCTGGTTCTGGTAACCTTTCACATTCCTGGTGTTGAAGTTGTATACATAGGTGGAGATCAGCGGAACGGAATCGGCCGGGGTCTCCTCCACGATATCCACATATTCAGGCTTCTGGTATATCTTGGTCATTGAAGGCATCTTGGATGATCTGCCCCACCCCGCCCTTATCTGCGTTCCGTCGCGGATTTCATATTTCGCCCTGATCCTGGGGTTCAGATAGGTGCCGTTCTTCGACTCCACGATACCCTCATCACCGAATATACCGCCAAGGTGAAGTTTATGTGGTGAGTACATCTCATATCTCAGCCCGAGGTTTATCTGATAGGGACGCATCCTCAGGAACCCGTTGATCTCATCCTCCAGGTAGATATTAGCGACATGAAGGTCAGGTGATGCGTCGAAAGGATGAGGTCTTCGTCCCGGAGATCCGTATGGAGGTTTCAGTGGATCAAATACCTTTCCCTCCCCCTTGTTGGCATCAAAGGAGTACTCCGCTCCCAGGAGCAGGTAATTCCCCAGGTCGAAGAGTTGGAAATCGTGTCTGAAGTTCAGCTTGGCGTTAACACTCCATTCCTGGCCCCGTGTCCATATCTTGTAGAGGTAGGCCCCGGCATCCAGGACTCCGAATCTTGTCCCATCGGTAAGAGCATCGGTCAGGACTCTGGTATCGGCGCCGGTAAGCGACTGCCTGTAGGAATCACGGTCGGTGTATTTTATATTAGCGTTCCACTCCAGTTTGGATTCCTGGTTTATTCTGTAATCTACCCGTTGGCCGTAGATATATGTCTTGTCATCATTGTACTGTATTACCGAAAGGGGGTCATCCTTCTTGAAATCCTGATCGTCGTTTACCCCATGGTAGTAAAGCTTGTTCATCAGCTTGAGGTCTCCGTCCATCAATTCGTTCTTCAGGGTGAGCTGGCCGTTATAACGGTAGTACTCATCACCTTCCCTCCGGATATTTCTCTCGCTGAATGCTCCGTTCAGATTGTAGGCCAGGCTGCTGTTCTTATAGTCAAAACCCCATCCCCCGCTGAGGTTGGCTTCCTTGGTATCAGGATTTGACTTTATCTTGATTCTATGGGGCTGCGCGCCCGATTTGGTCCTGACCTTCACCAGCCCGGAGGTAAGGTCCCCGTATTCTACCGAGGGAACGCCGGTTATTACTTCCACTTTCTCTATGTTGTCAGCAGGTATGGTCCTCAGATCGATCCCTTCGCCGGCGTAGCTTTTAGATCCGCTCATGGAAGTGCCGGTACCGGCCTGGAGGTTAGCGTTGTTTGATATCGGCACATCATCAACTATTATCTTGGTGCCGAAGAGAGCTTCCTGCCTGTCTTCAACGAACCCGGAGCCCCTGAGCTGGACCTGGGACATTTCCGAAAGGCCGGGGGAACTGGTTCTCTCTACGCCCGGCACCAGGTCCAGAATATCGCCCAGATTTGTAGATAGCTGATGCTCTATCTCATCACTTGATATCTCATGCACCGTTTCTACCTCTTCTGGAAGAAGCTCCCTCTCGCCCAGAACGGTGATCCCTCCGATCATGAAGAATAAGTTCATCTCCGGGTCACCGGTAGCCATCTCGCACTGGTAAGTGGTGATCTTCCCGCCCTCCACGATGATGTCCTGAAGGCAGGTAGTAAAATATTCAGGTTTGTGAACTGAAATGCTGTGCTTGCCCTCGGGAAGCTTGATTCTGAACATACCACTCTGGTCAGTCAGGGTTGTAATATCGGTACCCTGGACCTTGACCAGGGCCTCAAAGACCGGAAGGTTGTTCTTTACATTAATGACTTTTCCGGCGAGAATTCCCATTTCCTCGGCAAAAAGAACTACAGGTGAGAAAAGAATCAGGATGAATATTGCCCAGAAACGAGTCCTCTCACGAAAAACAGCATTCAAAAAACTCATCTTGTTTTACCCTTCTTCACAAAAAGTGGGGTTGAACTTGACATCTTAACACTGGCTGCGGTGGGTCTGCTGTTGATGCGGGGTTGTTGAATAGCTAACCTCTGATTTTTAGAACCTAATGCTATATCATCACTTAACATTATAGCACGACTAAATAAAAGCTGTCAATTAATATTTACTTTCTGTTAAATATTTTTACGCTCCGATCCAAGAAATCCGATATATTCTTATATGCCGTTGTAATATAACAATATAACAGAATTAACGCCCCTCGTTTATCTCCCTATGGTTTTCTTATTAGAGACCATAAGGGCATCCTTTCTGCATTCTTCCAGGCACCTGTTGCACGCGAAGCAGTCAGCCCTGTATCTGTAACCGTTCAGTATGTACGGGAGCGCCTTGCATGGAGATCTGGACAGGCAGAGAGTGCAGCTCGTGCACTTTCTCCGGTTAAGTGAAATCCTGAACGCCGCGCCCTGCTCCAGCATGTTGGTTAAAAGCCCCACCGGGCAGACAAAGTGGCAGAATGGCCGGTACAGAAAAAGGGCCAGAATTACCGTTATGATAAGGGGAAGGTACCGTATGGCATATTCCAGCATGTCAGGCTGACTCCCGAGATCCATCCCGTAGAAAGGATTGAAATAGCCGTAGAAAGAGGCAGCCGGCGAACTGCCCCCGGCGTTGCCTCCGAGAAAGGCCGCTGCTGAAAGCACAATGAATATTGCCAGTATCGCCACCCTGACTGAATTGGAAAGCCTGAAGGAAAAATTCTTTGCCGGTATCTTGAATCTGTCAGTAACCATAGAGATAAGTTCCTGGACAGCCCCTACCGGGCACACCCACCCGCAGTACAGCTTAGGCCCCAGGAGTGTAAGTCCCGCTATCAAGATCATATATATCAGAAATGGCGCCCTCAGCCCCAAATGGACAGGTTTGGTAACCACACACACAGGTGTAGGATGCAGCTCCAGAAATGGCAGAATATTGCCGGCGAGACCGAACAGAATCAGGGAAAGGAGCAGAAGAGCTGACTTAAGGGGTTTATTCATCTTACCCGATTTGAGAATGAAAAAGGCGATCACACCTATCGCGGCCATTAGAATATATTTTCCTATATATTCCGGGCTCGAGATAAACTCCGAGAGGCCGATTTTCCTCTTTATTACATGCTGTTTCTGATGATACGCAAGAAGATGTGATGCCGGGACAAGATTCAGAAGGAATGAAAGCGCTATTGTTTTTGTCTTATTCATCGCATTCTTTCAATATAATCCATGAAAAAGATAAATGAATTACCGGCTATTGCAAATAATTTCTAATATTTAAGCGGATTATAAGTGGAATGCACTAATAATTCTCTGATGGTTCTGTTATTTGCAGCTAAAGCGGGAACCTATCTTCAGTCCTTTTCTTTCAGGTTGAGAAGCGGTTTCAGTACTATCTCCGATAACGAGGGAAAGGTATGCATGCCTCTGATAATAAAATCCACCCTCTCGTTATTTGCGATTACATTAA
>WJIX01000135.1 GCA_014730075.1 bacterium
GAATAATGGTATTGATTGATCATTAATCCATGCATCAATTATTTTCTGCCATTTAATGAGAATATCTAAATCGGGTTGAGGGCGATGCTCAGACTTCACCCAACATTGAGCAAACTCAATGATCAGATTTGAAAGCTGTTCTAGTTCTTCGTTATACTCTGCCATAATTCTGAAAGCCCATAATTACGAATAACAGCTTATTTGCGCCTATAAATTGGTTAATAAGTATATAGGGTTTTGATAATGCGTTGGTTTGTTTCTGGTTAATTTGTCCTTTCTGTTTCGTTTATTGTTACTTTCAGGTTTTACTCTGTGTGTTTATTTCTTTTTAAGAGCCTTATCTGGTTTTTTAGCGCTGGTTGCTGCACTTCTGGGTCCATCCTACTGCCTGATATGGTATCCAGGGGTGAGGCAATCCTTCTGAGTTTTTTCTTTGCGACATGGGTGTATCTCTGAGTTGTTTTGGCGCTCTTGTGTCCCAGCAGTTCCTGAATGTACCTCAGACCGGTTCCATTTTCAAGTAAATGTGTTGCGAAGGAGTGCCTGAGGGTGTGGGTGGTGACATGTTTTCTCAGGTGCGCTTTCCGGGCAGCGGTGGAGACCATGCTCTGGATGGATCGGGGGGTTATGTGCCTGCCCTTTCTTCCTCCGGGAAAGAGCCATTTCTTCGGCTTGAAGTAGAAGGCGTAATCCCGCAGCAGTTCCAGGGCGATACCGGAGAGGACTGTGTACCTGTCCTTTTTGCCCTTCCCTCCGTGAACATGGATCATCATCCTGTCGGAGTCTATGTCGCTGACCTTCAGGGCGGCCACTTCGCTGACCCTCAGGCCTGCTGAATAGCAGAGTGCCAGTATCGCCAGGTGTTTTCTGTTTCTGACAGCGGAGAAGAGCCCCATGACTTCGTCGAAACTCAGGACACTGGGAAGCTTTTGTTCTCTTTTCGGCCTTGGAATGTCAGTGATCATGAATGGTTTCTTCAGGACATGCCTGTAGAGGAATTTAATGGCGCTAACTGACTGGTTGCGGTAGGAGGCGGACACCTTTCTGGTATTGACCAGAAAGAGCAGGTAGCTCTTAAGCTCTTCTTCGGTGACTATGTCCGGGCTCCTGCCGGTGTATCTTACCAGGTTTCGTATCTGAAGGATGTAGGCGTTTATGGTCTGCCTGCTGTAGCCCCGGAGCCGGAGCTGTTCGGTCATTCTGTCCCTGATCTTTCCCATCACTTCATCACCCCTTAACATCAGGAAATCTGCTTTAGCCGGGAAGCCGATACGGCGATGATAATCCCGGGCCGGGAAAAGGTCAACTCATTTCTGAAAGTGCTGTGCGCAATATATTATTAATGCGAACGTTACTCCCGACGTCGGGAGTAAATAATTTACCACCTGAAGAGATATACACTCGTCTGAGAAGAAATATTGCTGGTTTATTGATATCACAACGGCAGTAGCACTATCGCTATGGCAGCGAGGACCAGCCCTATCAGGGCCACACTTCCCAGCCGCTCCTTCCAGATGGCAAACCCTATCAGGGTGGAGGCGAATATCACTGTGAGGTTGACGAAGGGGAAGGCTCTGGAGGCGGGGACCGTCTCGAGTGCCTTGAGCATGAAGATGGTGCTGTAGAGGTTAGGCACCCCGAGGAGAGCTCCCAGAAGAAATGTTTTGATGTTGAACGAAACCCCATTCTTAAGGACCAGTATCCAGACCATTACCGCCGCTGTGGTAAAAAGTATGAATGTAAAGAATATCCGGTCCATTCCGGGGATGACCTCCCGGTAGGTCTTCAGCAGCAGGTCTCCGGCACCCATCACCAGAAACAGGGACACTATAACGAACCAGTACCTGCCGGTGGTGGTCTCCCTGGAGCGGCCGTCGGATAGCCCCGAGCCGAATAGGATAATGGCGAAAATCCCAAGCACAATCCCTATCGCAGGGTAGAGCCCCGGCCTCTCTCCCCAGATCATTATGGATGCGACTATAGGGACCGCCACCGAGAGCCGCATCACGGTGACCGGGACCGCCAGGGGTCCCATGGACATCCCGGAGAGCATCAGCAGAAATCCCAGCACGAAATCGACCCCGGCGCTCGCTCCCAGGGTGAAACCCTTCCATCCCGGCCAGTATATATCTCCCCCGGTAAGAAGAAAGGCGAGAACGGACGCTACGGTGTAGTTTACCCCGATCAGAAGAAGCCTGTTCCCTCTGGCCTCCTCGCTTATCTTCAGGATGAGGGCAACCGCTATGGAGCATCCCGCTGCGGGAAGAAGCCAGATCAATCTATATCTCCTTCAGTTCCCGGGCCAGATAGTCAGGATTTACCCTCTCTCCGGTGGCCCGCTCCATCAGCTTGTCCCAGCGAAGGAGGTTCCCCCTGCTGTATATGTTCGATGTCAGGTATTCGCTGATTTTCTGCCCGTTCTCCATCATATCGCCGTCAACATCGGCGCGGATGTAATGCCTCAGCTGAGAGGCAATAAGCTCTCCCAGAAGGTAGTTGTGATAATAGACCGGGCTGGTTACGAAATGTATCTTGGATGCCCAGTCCGGGAGGGACCTTGCGGCGGGTATTCTGACCAGCTGATACTTCCCGGCCATCTCCCACCACAGCGAGTCAAGGTCCTGCCGGGGGTTGCGGTAGAGCTCCCTCTCGAACCGGACCATGATCTGGCACCACCTGGCGAATATAAGCTTCTGTGCATTTCTGGATATGGTCAGTTTTCTTCCCTGATCTTCCTCTATCCCTGCACCCAGGTGGCTGTTCAGCCATTCAGGCTCGGTGAGCATGCTCTCGAAGAACATCGCGGATGCCTCGGTGAGGGAATAATGGGGGTATTTTCTCAGCATGAAGGGCAGCGAGCTGTCGATGTTCAGGTCGTAGACAGCGTGCCCGAGCTCGTGCAGGAGAGTGCCCATCCATTTGGCGTTATCCTTCAGGTTGGCCAGGATCCGGACATCCCCTGCCCGGTCGATATCCATGCAGAAAGCGTGCGGACTCTTTCCGGGCCTCTGGTACAGGTCGCTTCTTTCCAGTACCGGTTCGACCTCCATTCCCAGCCCCCGGTAGTACCGTGCGGCGATCCCGGCCAGGTCCTTCCCCGCAAAGAGAGGATCCAGTTCCACCCCATCCACAGGCCTGGATTTCTGGAAGAATGGATCGCTGTAATGC
>WJIX01000136.1 GCA_014730075.1 bacterium
GAATATAGATGACTGCCTGGTGAATATTTACGAGGCGAGGCACCTGGCCCGCGAGCTTGGAGACAGGAATTTTCTCCGGCGGATCAGGCGTTTCAGAAAGAAGATCGAGGAGAAGGCGGTATCCGCTCAAGGTGGAAAAAGCTCTGGGAGCTTCAGTATCCCGGACAGATTCCCCGAGATGTTCAGCAGAAACTCAAACCTGAACGGCTATCTGAATTATATTCTCAAGGACCTGATGAAAAAAATAGATGCCTACCACGGTTTTGTATCCATTTTCAAGACCGGGGACGAACCGATGATTCTGGCCAGGCGCGGAGTATCCGAAAATATATCAGTCCGGATCAGCGACTGGTTCAGGAATGAGGAGATCAGCGATGTAGATGAAGCGGCTGAAAGGGTCTTGATTACAAATGTGGAGGACGACAGAAGAGTAAGCGGAATCAGGGATATCCTTCCCGGAAGCAAGGCCCCGGTATACCTCTATCCGGTCCTCAGGGACGGCAGAGCGGTGGGCCTTCTTTTCTTCCAGTCGGAGATAGCGGAATCGGAACCGCCGCGGCTGGGGGCAATATACGATGTTGTCTCTACCTACGCCGGTTTCATAGGTTTTCTGATCAAGGGTATATTCTTCTCTCCCAGGTCCGGAGAAGCGGAGAATGAACCGAAGCGTGGATTCGAGCGGGTAATTACCTGTGACCAGGATATGATAGGGTTGTGCAACCTGGCCAGGAGGGTGGCGGAGACAGATTCCACGGTTCTTCTTATGGGAGAAACAGGAACGGGGAAGGGCCTGCTGGCGGAAGCTATACATGATCTCAGCCCCCGCACCGGCAAATTCGTGCACCTTAACTGCGCGGCGCTCCCGGCCAACCTCCTTGAGAGTGAACTCTTCGGCCACGCCAGGGGAGCTTTCACGGGGGCGGTATCGGAGAAGCGCGGACTTTTCCGGGAGGCTGACGGAGGAACGGCTTTCCTGGATGAGATCGGTAAAATGCCTCTGGAACTCCAGGGCAAGCTACTGCAGTTCCTCGATTCCAGGCGGGTCAGGCCGGTTGGAAGCAACCGTATGGAGGATGTGGATGTTAGGCTCATTTTCGCCTCCAAGGTCGACCTGTTGGAGCTCTGCAGGAAAGGGAAGATGCTGGAGGATTTCTATTACAGGATAAACGATTTCCCCATGACAGTCCCCCCCCTTCGCGAACGGCGGGAGGATATAAGGCTTCTGGCAAGCCAGTTTATGAGGAAACTGGCCAGGAAGATGAAGAAGAATATTATTGGGATATCAGAAAGAGCGATGGACAGGCTGATCAGTTACGACTGGTCAGGTAATGTGCGGGAGCTGGAGAAGGTTATGAACCGTGCAGTTATCCTCACCGAAGAGAATTGCAGAATAGATGCCCGGGATATAATATTCGATTCATCAGTAACCGGGAAGCGGAATAATGCTGAAAAACTCACCCTGCCCCAGAAGGTCTCAAGGCTGGAAAGGGAAGTGATAGAGAGAACCCTGGAGGCGAATTCCTGGAACAGGAAGGCGGCTTCTGAGACTCTGGGAATAAGCTACCCAACACTCCTCAACAAGATCAAGAAGTTCGGCCTCACTGAATAGAAACTGTTTTTCCCCCAAAAATGAAATTTTTTCTGTTCAACGGTCTTTTCGCTGGCGGCATACTGACCGAATTCGGCGGCCAGGTCCAGGCCGGGATAAAGGTTGTTAATAATTCAGCCTGTTGCAGGATAAGAGGTTAGGGCATGTCTTGAACTGGTATAAAGATCTTTTACACCGGACGGGGGCCCGGAGGCGGTCCGGAAAATGGGGCGGCAAAGTGATGATGTCGCAAGAGATTTAATGGCATGCACTTAGATGCTCTTTAAGTTTAAGGATTGAATATCCCATGGTGGTACGGTACTTGCGGTACCTGTATGGTAAGCGAACTGAAAAATCCGGCTCGGTTTGCTGACATTTAATCCGGCAAGCAGTCTGATCTGCTTAAAAAGAAGCTATGTAATAAAGGTGGGGTCTCTAGTAGCACGACGGATCAGATTACTTGCCGGATTATTTTTTTCCTAATCATACGTATCAGCTTTATTTTGAATACCATCGGAACAGGCGATGGGCCGCTTAAGTAACAAATAGGTATAAATACCTATTTAAATTACACTTGACAGGGTGCTATAATAGTAGTAGTAAGAGAATATGAAAACGATGAGGAATAGGTTTGCTTATGGAATGGCGAGATCCATAGGTTAAAAACAAGTATGGACATCCCCTCCGGTACTTGTTGCCTATTCCTCTTTACTTACCCACATCGAATTCCATAAAAAGATATCCCGGCAAGGCCGGCCCCGCAGCTGTATAATATTGTGGACATGGCTGTTTCTTTGCCGTGACAGATTATAATCACCGGGCCAGATCCTTCGATTAGAAAATTGTGAAGCCACTCCCCGCTCGGATCCTGTAAGTTATATTATATATAGTGCTTATGCTTATTATCAGAAAGAATTATAAATATTAAGGCAGGTGGCATGCCAGTTGCCTTGTAATAAAGGGTGAAAGGAAGATGTCGAATGAAAAAGTTATCAAAGATAATAATTATAACGCTTCTAGGCGCGGCATTTATCTCCTGTGATGAGAAGGAGAAGATAGTGGAGGTGCCGGTAAGCAGCGATTGCGCCCCTTCTCCCCCTCAGGAAGTTTATTCTGACAACCGGGACGGTTATATAATAATATGGTGGGCCCCGAATCCGGAGAGCGATATATCTCATTACAACATATTGAGAAGCGATTCCCTGTATGGAAATTATACCGATATCGGATCGGTGGATGTGGAACCTGGCCCGATCCCCTATGAGTACAGTTTCGAATATGACCAGCCCGATAACGGCGATCAGTATTACTATGGAGTAACAGCTGTCGATAATAACGGGAATGAAAGTTATCTGAGTTTCGTGGTAACCGCCTCTCCCAGGTATGAGGGTTTCGTCAGGCTCTATGAAACCGCCTCGGAACCGGATTCCAGCGGCCTTGACCTGACCGGCCTGGCAGAAAATGCCCAGCCCTGGGAAGAAGGAAGCACCGATATTTACCTGTACGACAATTCAGGCGTTCAGCAGTTTGTTACAGTGGATTCAACGGTTAATATACAGGACTACGGCTACGTTCCCAGTTTCGATTTCATAAACCGCGCCCCCGAGGAGGGATGGGCGCCTTCTGGTACCGCTGAGGTAGTGCTATCTCACTGTTATCTGATTCAGGTACTGAATCCTTCCGGCAGCGCCAATTATGGCAAGCTCTATGTGATGTCACGCCAGGACAGCTACGCTGAGCTCTGGTGGGCCTATCAGGACAGTGAAGAAAACAGGGACCTGGGGCCGGCTCCGGAGTATTACGATCTCAAGGAGAAGAGATTGGTAAGTGATTCATCTCCGTATCTGGTAGATGCGGGGTTTATAAATAATCAGGTCGATCATTAGTTCCCCCAAGCGTTAAGAGGGTAACGGCATGGTATCCGAACTTGAAAGGAAAAACAGGAATTGCTGACATCTTTAGGGTTGTTACCCTGAAGGTCGACCGATGGGGAGGATTTGAATTTATAATTGTCGAACAGGGGCGGCATCAGAGATTCATCCTCCCCATTAACTTATTCTTGTTATAATCACCAGACCACATTATTATAACTGTCTATGAAATCATTAACCATAGCTGTAATATTGCTCGCTCTCAGTGCGGCCGCGGCGCTGCCGGAGGCAGAGACTGTCATCGACAGCCCCTCGCCGACTCTGCCCCGTTTCCTGGAAAGGCCCGGATACTATCAGAAAAGGGCAATTCATAATCTGACTGCGGGGGCTACCGGCAGTATGGATTCACTTAGAATTCTGGCAATCAGGGTAGCTTTCCAGGACAGAGATTTCCTGGATGAAACAGAAACCTATCCACCCCATGATTCAATCTATTTCGAGAACGAGCTCAGGCACCTGAGGGAATATTATTACGGCGCCTCGCTGGAAAGTTTCCGTTTGATAACCGATCTGCACCATGAGGTTATTCTGGTCAGCCGGACGGAAGGTTACTACGGGTCGGGAGAGGGCGGGTATGACCTCCTGATGAGCGAACTGATGATGGAGGTGGTTGATTCCACTGACAGTACGACTGATTTTTCCCGTTACGGAAGCTTCGCTGTCATTCACGCCGGAGCAGGGAAGGAAACAGATATTTTCGGGGATTCCCCGGATCAGATATGGTCCGGTTTCATCGATCCGGATGAAGTCAGAGAAGCCCTTTCTGATACTCTGGGCACGCCGGGAATACCCACCGATGATATGACCGGCGGAAACCCTTTCTTTATTGACAATTTCCTGATACTCCCGGAGAGCTCTTCTCAGGACGGAATGACCTTCGGGTCGCTTGGCATTTATGCCTTCCAGCTTGGTAAGCGCCTGGGAATGCTGCCCATGTATGATTCCACACCCTCTGATTTTTCCGACTCCCAGGGCATCGGGAACTTTGGCCTGATGTCTTATGGCCTCTATAATGCTCTTGGTATAGTTCCCGCCTTTCCATGCGGATTCAACCGCTATCTGATGGGATGGGTGGAAGCGTTACCACTGGAAGGGGAAGCTGCCGTGGAGCTGGAGGGGATAAATCAGCCCCCGGGGGAAGGTGTCAGGATGGCCCGGATCGATATCGGCACATCGGAGTATTTTCTGCTGGTCAACCGCGATCACGATTCCAATTTCAACGGCCTGTTTGATTTCGGGGATATCAACGGCGATGGGATACCACAGAACGGAGACACCCTTCTTGGAGCCGAATTCGATTTTTTTCTTACCCAGGAAAACAATCCGTATACCGTAGGGGAGGATGGAAGGAGAAGGTACCAGAC
>WJIX01000137.1 GCA_014730075.1 bacterium
GAGTTCGAACTCTACGTTGCGCTGCTGAGTAAAGATATCGAGGAAAACAGATCGATTCTGGATAAATTCAGATCACAGAGCGGCATCTTCCGGCTGGTATATTCTGGTGAAGGTGGAAGACTGTACAGGTTTGACAGCCCCCGGCGATAGGGTGATTTCCGCCGAATCAGCTTAGCTTTCCGCGCTGAGAAGATTCCGGTTACACTTTCTATTTTTTTGCCACCACAATGCAGTTTATCAGAATCTTGATCGGCGCGAGCCTGGACACCTTCCTGGCCAGAGAATGAGGCAGCTTTTCCAGTATCTTTTCAGTATATCTGATTATTGCAAAGGGGATTTTTTCAAAGGAATAGTGATCCCTCATCCGGATGATAAAACCTGTCTCGGAGAATCCCGCCATGGAGAACAGTTCCACTAATTCCGTAATCGTATATTCCTTAAGATGAAAACAGGTAGCCACTTCATCGAAATATCTGGAAATGTCATGTGGCCCGTTCAACCTGTTGGGAGTAATACAGAGGTATTTGCCCCCCGGTTTCAGGGTATTATAAATGTTTTTTACCTGGTCCAGCGCGTCATCAGGGTGGAGATGCTCCATCATCTGGTTGCTGAAGACGATATCCACACTTTCGTTTTCGACGGGGATCCCGATACCATCCGAGAGTATGAACTCAAAGTTCTCCGGCCACTCAGATTCTCTGGTTACCTGGTCAGATACATCCAGTGCGTATACCTTCCTGACATATCCGGAGATCTCACGGGCGAGCAGGCAGTCTCCTGGCCCGATCTCCATAAAAGTAGTGTCAGTATTCAGATAATGGTTCAGAAATCGCATTTTTGCGTTGACCTTATTCATTTTTGCCTGATAATTGGTCTTTCTGGTCCACCTGGGGTGGTGCGGCAGTTTCTGGTACAATTCATTATAGAGCTCCGTGTACAGCGCCTTCCTCTCTTCCCTGGTGGAATTCTTCAGCTTCCCTGCCAGCTTTTTTTCCAGAAGGTAATGCTCTCTGATCTGTTCGGGGGTTCTCCTGGTTTCTTTCATATCCAATATCGCCGATTTTCAGTAAGAGGTATTTCATGCATTCCTGGATTCCGGTTCTTATTTAATCAATGGTATATCTTCCGGGAGGCATTGTAAATATTTTTGCCGTTCAAGTGTGCCGTGCCAGAGATGGAGCTGTTATTACAACCCGGTGTTGAATAGAGTTTAAAGGATGCTATATTAATACATATCAACCATATAACCGCTACCCGCAAATCCGGGCCTGTAGTCGGAAAAAATTCACTGCCGCTCGAAAACTTGTATTTGATTTAGACCGTATGATAGTATAAATTCCAGCCTGACCGAAAAGTCCCTGAAGGCGGAAAAGTGATCAGAGGGAAGGTATCATCGCCTGAGCTGTCGAGTATGAGGATCGGATCAGACAAATAAATATCTTTATCCAATCCTGGGCATAGATATTGTTTGAACTTGATTTAAAGCATTTTGTTCTTGATGAACGGCCGGGTATTGAGAGAGCATGGAAGGAAGCAGAATTAAATGGTAAAATCGGACTCTCTTCAGAGGTCCCTTACAACAGTTGCCAAGGGCGCGACCATAGTTTTCGCGGGGATGGTGGCGGGCAAGATCCTGGGCACCGTTAACCAGATACTCCTGGGGAGGTTGATGGGCCCGGAGGATTACGGAAGATTCAATATTGTATTAAGCGTAATATCGATAGCTTTTTCCATTGCGACATTCGGGTTGTTCGGAGCGCTGGCCAGGTTCATCCCGTTCAATCTGAAGCTGAACAGGTTGGATAATGTAAAAAGCGTTATTGATTTCAGTGCCGGATTCGTCCTGGTAACATGTTCTCTGGCGGCGGCGGTTATCTTTATTTTCTCAGACAGGATAGCAGCTGGATTCTTTCATGACAGTGAACTTGCCCCCCTGCTGCGGGTCTTCTCAATCGGTATGCCTGTTATAGGCCTGAATAGAGTATGCATAGGGATGGTAAGAGGATTCAAGGCAGTAAAATTAAACGCCATCATCTTCAATGTCGCCAACAGGATCATAAAAATCCTGATCTTTCTTCTCTTTGTGGCGCTGGGATACCGGCTATACGGGGCTATATTTGCCTTTATTGGGAGTGCGGTTGCAACCGTAATAATATCTATCTGGTTTGTCAGGAACAGGTTGTTCGTTGAATACAGCGACTGTTCCAGAGTGCCGATAGCCAGGAAGATTCTCGGCTTTTCCTGGCCCCTGGCGCTGACAGGCCTGACTTTTCTGTTCGTATCCAAGACTGATATGATGCTGCTGGGGTACTTCCTGGATTCAAAACATGTGGGGATATATACACCCGCCATAATGATCGCCAAACTCCTGATCTTCATCGGCATGGCTTTCAAATTCATATTTCTTCCGGTTGTCTCCGAGTTCTTCGCCCATGATGATATTGAAGGGCTGAGGTCTCTTTATAAATCAACTTCGAAGTGGATTGTACTGATAGTCCTGCCCGGGCTGATCTTCTTTGTTCTTTTTCCGCGGGATATTCTGAGGCTCCTGTACGGCTCCGAATTTACAGCCGGATACCTGGCCCTGATTATTCTTTCCTGCGGCATCTCTATGGATGTATTCCAGGGTACCTCAGGTAATATCCTGGTGGGGAGCGGATACACCAAGCTCAATCTGCTGGGAGAGGTGATAGCTGCCGTTTCCAATGTTATACTCAATATTATACTGATTCCGGCCTATGGGATAACGGGAGCGGCGATTGCCACAAGCCTTTCTTATCTGTTCAGAAACATTTCATTCGTGACTATAGTCTATAAGAAACTGGGGATACACCCATACAAGAGGAGCTACTTATATGTGCTTGCCTCCTCTCTGATAGTACTTGTCCTGGTCTATATCCTGAAGATTTATTCCCCGCTTCAGTGGTGGATAAATATGATTGTGCTGGGCATTCTGATGACTGTAGCGTACTTCGTAACACTGCTTCTTACCGGAAGTTTTGATGAAAATGACCTGGTAGTGGTGGAAGGGCTTGAGAGGAAAACCGGTCTCAGGCTGGGGTTTTTAAAAAAATATATAAATAGATAAGTTGCCGGCCGGTCCGGAACTGATTCTGTTATGGACTCAAATTTCCGGGTATAGTATAACATTACAGGTCGACATTTAATGCAGGCAGGGATTTCATGGAGCTTGCCATATTATACGATAATAAAGCGGTATCCGGATCTTTCCTTTCCGGATGGGGGTTTTCCTGCCTGGCCAGGAGGCAGGTCCTGTTCGATACGGGCGAAGATTTCGAATCGTTGCAGCATAACCTGGAAGCTCTCGATGTGGATATCTCCGCCCTGGACACGGTGGTCCTGTCTCATAACCACTGGGACCATACCGGCGGATTGGAGGGCCTTCTGCGGAAGATGGATGGAGGTGTCAGGGTCTACGGGTGCTCGGATACGGATAGTTCCCTGATTAAGCTGGTCCGGAGCAGCGGCGGGGAATTCATAGAGGGTTCCGAACCTGAGGAGATAAGTGACGGAATCTATACCACCGGACAGATCAGGGGGAGTTATAAGGAAAGCGCAATAATGGAGCAGTCCATGGTGATAGAGACAGGGGAGAGGATAGCGGTGGTGACCGGATGTTCACACCCGGGTATAGTAAATATCATCGAGAGGGTTAAAGAAATATTCCCCGAAGAGAGAGTAACACTGGTCCTGGGAGGATTTCACCTCAAGGACAAGAGCCCCGGTATGGTATACTCCATAGCGGAGAGAATGAAGGAGCTGGGTGTGGAGAAGGCAGCTCCGGCCCACTGCACCGGGGATGGGGCGATAGATATTTTCAGAGAGATCTACGGGCAGGATTTCATTTCCGCGGGTGCGGGAAAGGTTATGGAGGTTTAGCTGATGGATACGGCGGGGATAATCAATGAACTTAAGAAACATATACCTTTTACCATCTTCGGCGCCGGAACGGGGATTCTGATCATGGTTCTCTCTGGGGGGTTGTCCTCGGGAATCATGCTTAATGTATTCTACGTTCTGCATCCGATGCATGTGGTTCTAAGCGCGCTGGTTACCGCCTCCATATATAAATTTCATGAATGCGATACCACTGACAGCAGCTGTGTTAAGGGAAAGTGTAATTTCTGGATCCTTCTTCTGATAGGGTATTTCGGTTCGGTAGGGATAGCGACTCTCAGTGATTCGGTTATACCTTTTCTTGCCGAGCTGATACTGGGGCTTCCGAACAGGGAAATACACCTCGGTTTCATAGAGAAATGGTGGCTGATAAATCCACTGGCTGTAGCCGGAGTAGTGTTTGCCTATTTCAAACCGAACACCAGGTTCCCGCATGCCGGACATGTACTTCTCAGCACGTGGGCATCACTCTTTCATATAATGATGGCCCTGGGCGGTTCACTGAACCCGGTAACATATATTGCGATATTCTTCTTTCTCTTCCTGGCTGTATGGCTTCCCTGCTGCCTCAGCGATATAGTGTTTCCGCTGCTCTTTACCAGCGGAAATAATAACGGAGAATGCAGGGAATAGAATACCGACCGGCCCTTTATTATTCTGCCTTTTCTATTACCGGCAGAATGACATGTGAAGGATACCGGGTGGAGTGGTAAAGCCGCTGCCTTGCCGTCACGAACTCGGTTTCCATCTCGTTATGCCCGCCGGTATTGAGGTTCCTGGAAAATAGGGGGAACAGGGCTGATGATACCTCGACCCTGATTCTTTCTCCCTCCTTGAAGGTGATCCCGGTGTGCCACATATCAATATCATATTTATAGACCTGCTCCGGCTCGAGAAGCTCCGGTTTATGGGTGGACTCTCTGAACCGGGCCCTTATCACCCCTTTGCAGAGCTGCATTATCCTGCCCTCGCTGTCCTCCCGTGAGAGAGTGACAAACCAGTCGGTGTCCCTCGCCGTGGTTGAGGCGTAGATCTCTGCCGAAACCGGCCCCGCTATGGTTACCGCCGAGTCGAGCGGCCCGGTGACATAGACCAGAATATCATCTCTCTTTGCGGTTACGCTGTTATGGTACTCTTCCTTAGCCTTTCGTAGCTTCTCCAGGTCTATACCCTCTTTCTCCTCCTTTTCGGTCTCCTCTTCACTCTTGAAATAATAAACCGGCGAGGGGGTGGGATCGCCGGGGTCGTATTCATACTCATCGTAATCGCTTCCCCCATCGGTGGCACTGAGAGTCAGCCTGCCATCCCCATTGGAGGTGTTGGCGCCCCGGTCGCTCTCCAGGTAGAACTCTGCGAATTCGGTATGAGGCAGGGGGTAGCTGTCCCCGGTCTGCCAGCGATTGGAGAAGAGGTCGTAGAGCATTACCTCCGGCTCCTCCATTATGTCATTTTCCATCCCTTTCAGCCAGTAGTCGAACCACTTGTGGAAGCGCACCTGAAGGTCCAGCCCGGCCTCCTTTCCCAGTTTGATGCTCCCCAGCCTGGTGGATGACTGATTGGTATGGCCCCACGGCCCCATGATCATCTTCAGGTTGCTGTTCCCGCCTTCTTTCATGGCCAGGTAGTTCAGCTTGGTGCCTATTGCGTCCCCGTCGAACCATCCGGACTGGAAGAAAACAGGGATATCCACTTTCTTAAGCTTTTCCATGAAATTGCATTTTTCCCAGTAGTCGTTATTTACGTTGTTCCTTATCCATTTGCGCCAGTAGGTATTCTCGCTTCCCAGAACCTTGGTGTCCAGGTCGATAACCGGAAGCGACTTCAGTATTTTTTCGTATTTTCTCTCACCTATCTTGCTCAGCGCGCTCCCTGTCAGGTCTCCGGTCGCCTCTGTCTCCAGCACCTCCGCCCACCAGAAGGAGCCCAGGATGAAGAACGCTCCGTATTCGTAGGGGATATTGAAGAATGGGTCCGGAGGGGCTACCTGCGGTATTATGGTGGTAAGGTGGGGCGGCCTTGCCGATGCGGCCCAGAGCTGAACCCAGCCCACGTAAGAGGCTCCTATCATTCCGACTTTTCCGTTGGACCACTCCCTGGATGCCAGCCATTCCACTGTATCGTAACCGTCATCCGCTTCGTGAACGAAAGGTTCCCAGTCCCCTTTCGAGGAGAAACGCCCCCGGCAGTCCTGAACCGCCACCGCGTAACCGCGCCTGGCCCAGTACTCTCCATCCAGCTGATTCGTTTCCTTCTTGTAGGGAGTGCGGATAAGTATTGCCGGAAATTTAAGGGTGTCGGTCCCGGGAAAGTACATATCGGTGGCCAGCTCTACCCCGTCTCTCATCGGCACCATGGTTGTTCTTTTCTCTATCTCATATACCGGTTGAGAGACATCCTGGCTGGTCTTTCTCGCCCTGAGAAGGTTCTGGTAACCCCGGCGCACGTAAGCGGCGTACTGCACCGGGACATCCATCATGTATATCCTCATCTGACTGTCGGCCCATATCTTGAGCTCGATCCCAACTAACTCCATATCGAAGAGCAGGAATTCCATCTTTTCCTCTCCCGCCGCCGCTATCCTCCTGCCGGTATACTCAACGCTGACATCAACCATCTTCTGGGGTATGAGAAAGCGGGGGAATATCTGTTCTCCCCCCTTCTGCATGTCGTACTGTTTCAGCATCAGGGTCTCGAATACCGGGCCGTAGTTATCATAGAGGATCGAGCCGGGCTCGAATGAGACTGAGTACTCCTTCCCGTTGGCTTCGAAGACGGCGCTGCTGTCGCTCCTGGCAACTTCAACGGTATCGTTCGGGTTGTAGAACACCGCGCCGGCCCATTCTCCCCCTTCCCCCGGGGTTACCTCCATCCGGTACACAGCTTCCTGGCCCATCATGGAGAGGGTAAAGACCCTGTTATATTCACCTTCCGAAGTATAGTTGTAATCTATGGTTCCGATCTTCGACTCGTTCTTATAGAGAAAGAAGACAGCTTCTTCCTCGAATGCACCGGCCGAAACCGCTGTGAATATGACAATTGCAACAGCAGCCACGGCAGAATAGAATCTGATGGACATCTTTATCCTCCCCGGCAAAAAGTGAATCTCTTTTAATTCGATTGAACGGATTATAAATTATTTTCCCCCTTTCAAGAAGCAAAATCAGGAGTGGAGCAAAAATTTCAACTGCCCCGATTGATTATTGCCCGTTTGCCGGTATGATGTTATATTGGTCAAAACAACTTCTGTAATTCTGCAGAAAATTCGGACAGTAAAAGGAGAGTTGCGCATGAAAAGGATAACTGCTGTTTCAGCGGCAATATTTCTTCTGATTTTATCCTCCGGTGCTTTTGCCTGCACCAACTACCTGGTTACTCCGGGGGCATCCACTGACGGATCGAGCATGATATCATATTCTGCCGATTCGCACGTCCTATACGGGGCGCTCTACCACTTCCCGGCACGGGACTGGCAGCCGGGAACCATGCTGAAGGTTTACGAATGGGATACCGGCGATTACCTGGGCGAGATACCTCAGGTGGAGCATACCTACAATGTGGTTGGGCTCATAAACGAGCATCAGCTGGCCATAGGCGAGACCACCTGGGGCGGAAGGTCCGAGCTCCGCGACAGCACCGCTATCATAGATTACGGCTCCCTGATGTTCATCACCCTCCAGAGAGCCAAAACAGCCAGGGAGGCGATCAGTGTAATGGCCGATCTGGTGGATAAGTACGGGTACTACAGCTCCGGCGAGTCATTCTCCATAGCAGACCCGGAAGAGGTCTGGTTCATGGATATGATCGGTAAGGGTCCGGGAAACACCGGCGCCGTGTGGGTAGCCCGCAGGATCCCGGACGGTTATATTTCAGCACACGCCAACCAGGCCAGGATCAGGCGGTTCCCGCTGGATGACGAGGACAACTGCCTCTACGCCCCCGATGTGATCGACTTCGCCAGGGAGCAGGGGTACTTCGAGGGAAAGGACCGGGAATTCAGCTTCGCCGAGGCGTACGCACCGGCCGATTACGGGGCGCTCCGTTTCTGCGAGGCCAGGGTATATGCCTTCTTCAACCGGGCCGCTCCCTCCATGGATATGAGTATGGATTACGTCAAGGGGGAACCGGACGCCGAGCCGATGCCCCTCTATATCAAGCCTGACCGCAAGCTCTCGGTACATGATGTGATGGAGATGATGAGAGACCACTTCGAGGGAACCGATTTCGACATGACCAGAGATATCGGAGCCGGCCCTTACAGCTGTCCCTACCGCTGGCGGCCACTGGTCTGGGAGGTGGACAGCGTACAGTACTGCAACGAGAGGGCCACATCCACCCAGCAGACAGGGTTCTCTTTCGTGACCCAGTCCCGCTCCGAGCTCCCCGACCCGATAGGCGGAATAATCTGGTTCGGGGTGGATGATACCTACAGTACAGTATACAATCCGATGTATTGCAGTATAACCAGGGCGCCGGCGCCATTCGCCGAGGAAACAGCCGATTTTCATAATTTCTCCTGGAACTCCGCCTTCTGGGCATTCAACTGGGTGGCCAACTTCGCCTATTCCCGCTACTCCGAGATGATAGAGGATATCCGGATAGTGCAGGGGGAGCTGGAGGGAGAGTACCTGGCTTCCTCCAGGAAGATAGATAAGGCGGCGCTGGCCCTCTATAAGGAGAAGTCCCCCAGGCACGCGGCAGAGTACCTCACAGAATACTCCTGCCGGGTCGCCGATCAGACCCTGAAGCGGTGGAGGAAGCTGGGGGAGGACCTGATGGTGAAGTATATGGATGGGAACCTGAAGGATGAGCACGGCAATGTGCATCACCCCGGTTACCCGGAATCGTGGTACCGGAGGATCCTGGATGATACCGGTGACCATTTCAGGATGAGAAAGATGGAGAACGGGCAGTAGCACGGGCACTTCAATTCTCTTTTAATTCAGGGGTGTAAGTGCTAGAATATCACCGGCTATAAAGGTATTGATCCTTTTCTTAATACTCGGCCGGTGCTATGATCTTTCGAAATAAAACTATAAGTTATATACGCCCCGCCGTGATAATCATCACGGCAGGGGCGTTTCTTTTTCCAGCCCCTCTTTCCGCTTTTGATTCAGCCTACCCGGAAGAGCCGGAGAGGTTTGACAGCGAATATTACCTGGATATGCTCACCATGCACCAGGACCGCTCCTGGAGGGCCCTTTCCGATGGTACCGACAATCTCTTCTCCCTCGATTTCGGCTCTCTTAATGTAGAGCAGTGGGTCCTGATCCAGTCTCTCAAATTCTCGGCGCCGCTCAGCCAGGCTGTCCGTTTCAGGTACTGGCTGGTAAACAACGAAACCCTGGGTCCGGAAGAGAGGCAGAGGAATGAGATCGAGATAGAATGGAATCTGCTGCAGAATTATTACCTTTCTTTCTACCTGGAGCCATCCTTCTGGAAGAGGGAGAATGACTTGGGAATAGGGCTGCAGAGAAGAGAGGGGGTGGACAGTTACCTGAAGGTGATATTCAGGGTGAGGGATTTTGCGAATAACTTTGCCTACCGGAGGGGGGATAATATCGAAGGGAAGGAGAATATGTATACCCGCCAGCCGCTGGAGCTGGCAGTGGAAGCTCTGGATCAGACCGGGCACTCCTTCCGCTACGGTTTTTCCGCCCTCTTTTCCACCCGGTTCGAGAAGGAGTACCGTTTTCTGGATAGCCCCGGCGATAATTATACCGCCGGGGGTTACCGGAGGTCCGCCAGGTGCTGGATAGAGAAGGATATCCCCGGCAATTTCATATTCTGCCTGGATGCCGGGACGTGCGAATACCTTGAGGAGATTGATGATTCGGGAAAAGAGCATACTGTAGCTGAACTCTTCCCCAGGTTATGGTGGTACCCTTCCGGGGGCGAGTCTGCCACCTTTCTGCCTGAAGGGGCCGCCGCCTTCAGCGCCGGCCTGCAGCTCAGAAAGGAGAGCTGGAGTGAAGATGGACATGATACCGGCAGTTTCGAAAAGAACGAGGTTCTTCCGGTCCTTCTGGGCCGGTACGCTCTTTCATCAACCCATCTTCTGGAAGCGGGGTATCTCGCTGACAGGTATGAATCGGAAAGGACCGGCAGTATCCCCCGATCAGAGCAGCGTTGGGAGAACAGGCTGAAGCTGATGTGGGAGGTCCGGCTGGGAAAGAGGGGGAGTTTTCGGATAATAGAGACTCTGGACCTGGACCGGGAGGACTGGGGACAGTTTTCCGTTCACGACCATTTTTTCATCATGAGCAGATTTTTATTCTGAGGCTTCCAGTTTATGGATGTACTGATTGTTGAACCATTTTTTACAGGCAGCCACGCCAGGTGGGCCGAAGGGTATGCTGCCGCCAGCAGCCATGACATCTCTCTTCTGACCCTTCCCGGCAGGCACTGGAAGTGGCGGATGCACGGAGGTGCGGTGGCCCTGGCTGGGATGTTCCGGAATGAGGGATATAAACCCGACCTGATACTGGCCACCGATATGCTTGATCTGACTACATTTCTCTCTCTGATCGGTGATAAGGGCTCTGTTACCCCCACGGCGGTATACTTTCACGAAAATCAGCTTTCCTATCCCTGGCCGGAAGAAGACCCTGATATTAAGGAGGGGAGAGACGCCCATTATGGATTCATTAATTATTCCTCGGCCCTGGCGGCCGGTACCGTCCTGTTCAATTCCAGCTATCACCTGTCCTCATTCCTGAGCCATCTGGAACCTTTTCTGGCTGGGTTCCCCGATTACAAACTGACCGGTACTGTTTCTGTCATCAGGAATAAGAGCGGTGTGCTCAACCTGGGATTGGACCTGCGTGGACTCGATCGATGCAGGGATAAGCCTGAGCCGGGCTCCTCTCCGCTGATCCTCTGGAACCACAGGTGGGAGTATGACAAGAACCCGGAGGAGTTCTTCAGGGCATTGTTCATACTTGCCGAAGAGGGGAGGGATTTCCGGGTGGCGGTTCTCGGGGAATCTTTCAATAATCTGCCCCCTGTGTTCGATGAAGCGAGGGAAAGGCTGGTTGGCCGCCTGGTCCACTTCGGCTATGTTCCGGACAGAAGAAAATACGCAGCCTGGCTCCGGAGGGCAGACATACTGCCGGTAACTTCGAGGCACGATTTTTTCGGGGCGGGGGTGGCAGAAGCGATATACTGCGACTGCTGCCCGGTCCTGCCGGACCGGCTGGCCTACCCGGAACATATCCCCGAATCCCGCAGGAAAGAATTTCTCTACAGCGGATTCGACGGCCTGCTGACGATGATGAGGGGACGGATTGATCGAATAGAAGAGACCAGGAAGATAATCACCAGCGATTTTGTGGCGCACTACGACTGGAAGAGAATAGCGCCTGTTTATGATAAAGTCCTGGCCGGCGCTGCGGCTGGGAAACAGCCCGGTGATGACAGAGGTATTTGACATAATTCCGGGCCGTGTGATAATTTCAGGTGATGAAGGGTCTTGAGAAGTTCCATTCAGAAAAGGAGGCGAAATGAAGCGGAGAATAAGGCATAAGCTGATTGCTGCATTGAGTATGCTGGTCCTGGTCTCCATTGCCGCATGCACCGGAGAGGACGGTGCTGTAGGGCCGCAGGGGCCAGCCGGTCCGGTGGAGCCCGGTATCAACGGCCTGGTAGTGAGGAATAATTACGAGGATTACTATGAGAGGGAAGAGCTGATCGACCTTCAGGCGCTGGTAAATGTGACGAACGCTCCCGGCGTTCCATCAGCATTCATTAATGGTGAAGAGCTTCCCTATAATATGGAAGGGATGATCTACGCGTCAGGATTCTCATTCTGGAACGGGGTATTCCTGGATATGGGTGATGATGCCACCCTCCGGGTAGACTACCAGAAGGGAGGAGATTCGAAAACGGCTGGAGCGACCGTGGCCGTTCCGGACACTTTTGATCTTATTTCACCCGCCGGGACAGCGATAATTACTCAGGCGGGGAGCTTCGATGTGGAGTGGGAGAGCGCCCCGGGTGCTGAGAAATACTGGCTGATGATAGATTATGACGGGGAATATGTGGATGACGACGGGTATGTTATTAGTTTCTATCGGTATATGTCCAGGTATGTTACCGGTACATCCTTTACCCTGAATGGGTCTGAGATCTATCCGGACAGGGATGATATCGATTACTACAACAGTTTCGGTGGGAGTATCTATATTTACGCTGTATCGGGGCCGATCGAAGAAGGTGATGATTTCAACATAACCGGTGACGGTACGGGCAGGTTTACCGGAATTACCGAATGCTCCAGGTATGTCAATTTTACCATGCTGATCCCCATTTCCGGCGAAGAGGACGGGCCTGAAGACAGGGAAAAACCGGATATCCATCAGCTTATGGCAAGATTCATGGGGGCCGGATAGAAGAGCAAATACTGAAAGTGAAAAGAGGAACGGGAATTGGGGTGGCCCTTCCCGTTCCTCTTTTTCTGATTGAGCCGGTATCTATCTCTCCAGTAGCCAGGCGTTCTTATCTACCTCTCTCTGGACCCGGCGAAGCTCCCTGACGGCTTCCTCCTTATTATTAAATGATCCGTAGGTTACCGCGGTCATCTCTCCCCCGCTTATCGGAACAGTCCTGGAGTCGACGCCACTGTCTTTCAGCTTCCTGCTGTATTTGAGAGCGTTGTCCATATTCTCAAACGCCCCCACTATGATGTGGTATTTATATTCCACGGCAGCTTTTTTCTTCTCCATGGAATCTTTTTTCACCGGTTTTTCAGGTTCAGGTTTATCGCTCTCCGATACCTCCTCCACCGGTGGAGTATCTTCCTCCCTGATTTCCTCTTCGGCGGCAGGTTCTTTCCTGATCTCTTCCACCACCGTTTCGGGAGCTTCTTCCCCCTCCTGCTCAGGAAGAGCCATAATACTGTCAATTACAGCAATGCGCCGCGTGGACACTTCGTCGTCCGGCCTTACTTCCAGGGCCTGCATGTAGAGGTCCTTCGCCTCTTCATAGTTCTCGCGGTTGAATGCGGTGTTTCCCATTGCGACCAGCTCGTAATACTGGCTCTCGGCCTCCTCATCCCCGCCGCTCAGGATAAATACCAGAACAACCGCTACCACTATTACCAGAGGAACCACCCAGAGGAGAATCTTCTTCAGGCCGCCTCCCCTTACTGGAATCTCCTCCTCGCCCATATTTCCGATCTTCGGTTCTTCAACCATTATGCACCTCCATCAGCACATTAAAGCCTGGCCGGTTTCCCGGGGGAAGTAATATCAGGTGTCTGTTTCTACCGGCCCCTCTTAAAATCAAGTCTATTTCCAATAAGCCCTTATGTCAACTCAAAATAAAACTTAACATTTACGCTTGTAGGTTCCTTTTTATGAAGAAATGGGTAAGGGGTGACCAGGCCCTGGAGAGGTCCAGGACTCCGGGCCCCGGTTTTGCTTTGCTCATAAGGATGGAGGGGATTTTCATAATAATCCGGGATCAGGTGAATAAAGCGAACTCCCACCGGTGGCGGCAGATTTTCTGCCACCTGGTTCCCGGTGGACCCTATCTCGGCTTCAGGGGATTAGCACAGAATATGCTCTTATTTTAAGGTCACTTGATGGTCAGGGTTCCTGAGTCATCAGAACATAAAGCATCTAATGCTTGCACTGAAAAGAGTTACAAAACAGCATGAGCTTCAGCACCGGAGTTACATCTTATGAGCAGCAGCAGGTTAAAGCTAACTCTTGTCCTGTTATCAGCCATTTTTATTGCAAATTGCAGTGTGGAGGAGCCGGTTATGCCGGAATGGGACCTCCCGATGAAGGTTCCAATTTCAAGCGAGAGGTTCCTATTCAGCGAAGAAATAGCTGACAGCAGTTCAGGGATCGAAGTCAGAGGAGATACATTAACCATATGCATCGACGGTGATATTGAATCACAATCGGTGTGCGAGGATGATCTGGTATTCAACGGTAGCGACTCCACCGCCACCTTTTCTATCGGCACCGTGGAGCTCGATTCAATACAGACAGAGTGCGCCGACTCTGTGGTTCTGTCCGATATAATGCCGGATCTTTCTTCCTATATCGGGATGAATGTCTGTATTCCCGAAACCACCGTAACATCCGTTCCGCTGAACCTCCAGTCCGAGGATTTCAGCGCAGCCGTTATTACCGAATGCGAGGTCGAAATAGAGGTACATAACAACCTTCCCTTTCCGCTGGGGCCTAACAGCTTCTCACCGGAGGGAATGGAGCTTTCAGTCTATGACTCGGCGGGGGTATTTGTTACATCCATGAATATCCCGCAGGAGATACCACCTGGCGGGAAGGGCAGCGTAGTTGAGAGGATAACCCCGGGCTCCGGCTGGATCAGGGCGCCTCTCAGCCTGGAATACAATATACCGGTCGCAAGGGATACCGTAATCATGGTTACCGGAGAGATCTTTGACAACGCCAGCTGCAGGTTCGGAGTGACCCTGATGGACCTGGAGGTAACCGATATAATCGGTAAGATTTCAAGTCAGCAGATATCAGAGACTCACAGGATAGCGATCCAGGGCGGTAACAGGATAATTGGCGGCGTGATCGCCTCCGGCGGGATAGAGCTTCTCTGCAGCAGCTCCATACCACTCGGCGCGGACCTCTCGGTGAGTATACCGGACCTGCAGTCTCCCAGGAGAAGTCCCTGCAGCGGGGATCTCCACCTGCCCTCCGATGGCAGCGGGGGCTACAGCGAGGACCTGGCCGGTTATTCAGTAGAGAACCATCTACATGCGGGTTCTCCAATAGACTCTTTCCTGATCAATGTCGATCTGGTTACCGAGGAGAGTGACCGGTTCGTTCATCTGAGCAGCAGCGACGAGATAGAGGTAAGGTTCTTGGTCAATGACCTCTATTTTTCAAGCGTTGAAGGGTACCTGGCCGCCGACACCCTCTGCGTCAGCAGGTATGAGGAGAACGATGTCGCGGACTATCAGGGATTTTCCGGGGGGGTTGAATTCGAGTTCGGCCAGCTCACACTCCTTATAGAGAATGAACTCAACGTGGAGAATCTCCGGATGAACCTGGAGTTCTCGGGCTACCACCGGGAAGAGGGAGGGCGGATAAGCGATTCTGCCAGAGTTGTAATTGAAGACTGTGAGATTTCTTCAGGTACTGAAACAGCGATTGTCCTTTCCGGGGATCAGATAGTGAATCTTCTCAATATATATCCCACCGATGTCGCCTGCTCCGGAGAGCTGATTTATTCCGGGTACTCGGATGTCAGCGTCGGTGATGAAATTAACTGCGGTTATTCCCTGAGTACACCCATGCAGGTTATGATCACGGGAGCCGAGCCGGTCGATTTCGACCCGGATACACTCTCCGAAGAGGACTTGGGAGAGGATTTCCAGGATGCCGCCGGAGATGATATCAGAAGCGCCAGGCTGACCGCCAGGATAGTCAACCGGAGTCCGGTGGGGGGAGAGGCGCTACTGTTCGTCTCGGGCGACCCTTTCCGGAGCGAGCTTTATGACACCACCGGTTATTCCAGCAATCATAATGAATTCTATAAGAGTGTAGAAATGTCTCCGGCAGAAGTGAATCCGTTGACCGGATTCGCGGAAGAGGCAGCTGTTTCAGAGGTTGAATTCATGCTCAGCCGCGAAGAGCTGAGGGTGTTCCGAAATTCCGCTGTTCGGACCGGGCTCCGGCTGTACCTTCGCGAGACCCCCGAACCTGTTATCCTCCGGGGAAGTGATTATGTTGAATTCACCGGGCAGATAGAGATGAAGATCAGGATTAAGGATAAGGATGAGGAATAAAATGAAATATCTGCGAAGATCGATCTGTGTTTTGATGGTTCTGTTGATAATGCCCGCCGTCGCGGCGGCTCAGAATATCCTGGATGGAAGATGCCTGGGGATGGCCGGGAGCAACGGAGCGGCGGCCCTGGGGCTTGAGTACCTGGGCAGAAACCCTGCTGTTCTGGCCTCACAGAAGGATTACTCGCTGGAGATCATCCCTGTCTCTGCAAGGCTGAAGGTCAGCAACAACAGTTTCTCGCTGAAGGATTATGACAGATATTTTACC
>WJIX01000138.1 GCA_014730075.1 bacterium
CCTCCAGGGTGAACCTGTTTTTCCTGAGCTTCTTCTCCAGCTTCTCGGCCTTCTCCAGGTCCATGCTCTGTTCGGCCTTCTCCACCAGCGAGACCACATCCCCCATGCCCAGTATTCTCCCGGCCATCCTGTCCGGATGGAACCTTTCCAGGGCATCCACGGTCTCGCCCACCGCCACGAACTTGACCGGCATGCCGGTCACCTCGGTAACGCTGAGGGCCGCCCCTCCCTTGGCATCCCCGTCCAGCTTGCTCAGCACCAGCCCTGTGAAATCTATCTCCTCCTTGAAGCTGCTGGCCACATTCACAGCCTCCTGCCCACTCATGCTGTCCAGTACCAGCAGGGTCTCCTCAGGCTCTGCAACCTTCTTCACCCTGACCAGCTCCTTCATCATCTCCTGGTCAATGTGAAGGCGGCCCGCCGTATCTATGATAACAGTATCGAATAATCCTTCCTTTGCCTTCCTCAGGCCGTTCTTTACGATCTTCTCGGCCGGAAGATCCACCCCCTGCTCGAACACCTCTGCCCCGGCCTGCTCTCCCACCACCACCAGCTGTTTGACCGCGGCGGGGCGGTGAATATCGGCCGCTATCAGAAGTGGCTTTCTTCCCTTGTTACTGAGGTAATAGGCCAGCTTGGCCACGAAGCTGGTCTTACCAGCCCCCTGCAGCCCGCAGACCATCAACACCGCCGGCGAACCGGACAGGGTGAAATCAGGGGTAGTGCCACCCAGCACCCCCACCAGCTCCTCGTGTACGATCTTGATCACCTGCTGGTCAGGGGTAACGCTGTCGAGCACCTTCCTGCCCTCGGCCCTCTCCCCTACCCTCTTTACAAGCTTCTTGGCGACCCGGTAGTTGACATCCGCCTCCAGGAGAGCTCTTCGGACCTGTTTCATCGCCTCCCGGATATGCTTCTCCCGGACCTTCCCGTGGCCGCGAAGCTGTTTGAATACCTTCGCAAATTTATCAGACAGACTTGCAAACAATGCTATCTCCTCAAAATTACCTGTAAGTAAATAAATTTAACAGTAACACCGCTTTTAGGCAAGAATAAACCGGGCAGCCGGACTCTATTTTTAAGGGGGCATAGATCAGGGAAAATTCATATTTAATCTAACGCCCACCGTCGGCGGTAAATTATTTGCCGGTTTTTATCTCATCAATACCATTTTACGGGTGATGCTGTTTTTTCCCGCTGTGAGCTTGTAGATTAGAAACAGCCTTTCAGAATCAGCCGCCTGTACCCCTGATCTCCCCTATCGCCTTTGTGTAATCAGCGCTCCCGAACACCCCGCTACCTGATACCAGTATCTGCCCGCCTTTTTCCCTTACCAGATTTGCGTTTTCAGGTTTGATTCCACCGTCAACCTCTATCAGGTAGTCCAGCCCCTTTTCATCCCTGTAGTCGCGGGCCTTTTCTATCTTGTCCAGCACCTCGGAGATGAATCCCTGGCCGCTGAATCCGGGATTTACCGTCATGCAGAGCAGAAAATCTATCCTGTCCAGCAGGTGGGTTACCGCGGCGAAATCAGTTCCGGGGTTTATCGCAAGGCCGGGAGCGCAGCCGAGTTTCCTGATCAGCTCGATCACATCTTCATGCCCGGAATCCATGGCCTCGTAGTGAAATGAGAGGGCGCTGCTTCCCGCCTCCGCGAACCGCTCTGCGTACTTAGCCGGGTCTGATATCATCAGGTGAGTTATCAGTGGTATGGAGGCAAGGCGCGATATAGCCTGTACTATCACCGGTCCGAAGGTGATGTTGGGCACGAAGTGCCCGTCCATTACATCCACGTGGTGAAAATCGGCGCCAGCGGCTTCTACAGCGCCTATCTCGCTCTCCAGCCGGGTGAAATCGCAGGCCAGCAGAGAGGGAGAGACCGAGGTTTCGCTATTCAACAGTGGAGACAGTAAATTCAATGGTTTCACCTTCCTTTATCGCTGAACCGGGCGGGGGCGACTGGCTGAGTATCTTGTTGGGAAAGCCGGTATCCAGCTTTCTGTTTACCACTCTGCCAACGCTGAATCCAAGGTCTTCGAGGCGTTCGCGGGCGAACTGGAAGTCCATCCCCACCATCTCCGGCATCCTGAATACCCTCTGGGCCTCCCTGATCCGGAAGAGAATATCCACCCTTGAGCCGGCCGGGATTTCCGAACCCGTAGAGGGGCTGGAGCCGTAAACGGTATTCTCCCCCTTCCGGTGGCTGAATATTCTGGAGATGCTTCCCCTCCTCAGGCCCTCTCCCTCCAGGGTGAGGTATGCCTGCCGCAGGGACTGCCCCCTCAGGTCGGGGACTACCGCCATCTCCTGCCCCGCACTTACCACCACCTGCACGGTCCTTCTCTCCTTCATGCCCTCTCCCGGCTCAGGTATCTGGCTGATCACGTATCCTTCCGGGACGGTGGCGGAATGCTCCTCTCTGATCACCTTCATGCTGTAGCTCGACTTGCGGCATTTTGCCCTGGCGGTCTCCACCTCCACCCCCCTGAGGTCGGGGACCAGCACTACATCGCCCCGTCCCACCAGCCCGGGCATTATCACGTAATTGAATATCAGTATGCCGGTAATAAAGGCGCTGACCACTATGAAAACATATGCCAGTATCTTTCTTCTGTTCATTATCCCTTCCTGCTGCCTGTGAAAATCTCTCCCGGATTCATGTCAAATCCGCAGAGAAATTGCCCGGTTTCCATGGCCTTTTTCCCCTCCAGTTGTATCTCCTCAATCCTGATAGCCCCGGTACCGCAGCAGACCTCCAGCCTGTCACCTGATGCCTCCAGGACCTCGCCGGGCCGGCATTCCCTCTTTATCAGGTCCAGCGGGAACCCGCTGTGGATCTTGACCATCCTGCCCCTTAAGTAACTGTAGCTTCCCGGCCAGGGGTTCATCCCCCTGATATGATTATAAATCTCGGGTGCGGATCGGTTCCAGTCGATCAGCCCGTCACTCTTTTTTAGCATGGGGGCGTAGCTAACACCCTCCTCCGGCTGGGGGACCGGGGCAAGGCCCTCATGGTCTATACTGTGAAGGGTTTCCACCAGAAGATCCGCGCCGCTCTCTGCCAGCCTCGCGAAGAGCGAACCGGCGGTCTCGTCCGGGTTGACCGGCAGTATCCTCTGCATGTATACCGGGCCGGCGTCCAGCTCCTTCTCCATCTCCATGGTGCTGACCCCGCTGAATGGATCGCCATTCAATATCGCCGCATTTACCGGGCTGGCACCCCGGTAGGCCGGAAGAAGCGAGGCATGAAGGTTGATGCACCCCTTCCCCGGAATATCCAGTACCCGCTGAGGGAATATCAGCCCGAAGGCGGCAACCGCGAAGAAATCGGGATTCAGGGTTTGGAGAAACTCTACTATATCCTCATCCTTGAAGCTCTTTATCGTCCTGACAGGAATATCATTCTCGATGGCGGCCTTTTTTACCGCTGTGGGGGTGGGGTTCCTTCCCCTGCCGGCCGGCCTGTCCGGTTGCGTAACAACCAGCTCGGGCCGATAATCTGTAGAGGTCAGCCGCCGCAGGGCGGGCACTGCAAAATCTGGAGAGCCGAAGAATACAACCATCCGCCTTACCCCTGCCTGGCTTTTTCTTCCAGCTTCCTGAGCTTGTTCTTTATCATAAGCCTCTTGGCGTAGGAGAGCCGGTCGACGAACAGGGTCTTGTTCAGGTGGTCCACCTCGTGCTGGATGATCCGGGCGTTCAGCCCGCTGAACTCCCGGACATGCTCATTACCGTCAATATCCTGGTACCTGACTTCGATCTCCAGTGGCCTCTCCACCATGCCGGTAATCCCGGGCACGCTCAGGCAACCCTCCTCACTCTTCTCGTTCTCGTCGCAGAAGGAGATGATCTCCGGGTTTATCATCTCTATAATCTTTCCCTTCTTCTCCAGATCGTAGTGGACCGTGATGATCTTTCTGGAATCGCCCACCTGAGGGGCTGCCAGCCCGATCCCGTTGCTCTCCACCATGGTGATCTTCATATTTTCTATAAACTCGGGGATATCCTGGCCAAACTCCTGTACCTTCTCAGTCTCCTCCCGGAGAACTTTCTTGCCGATAGTCATTATTTCCATTGGATCCATCACAGCAGTCCCCCCTCGCCGCCGGAACCTGCCGGCGTATTATTCTTCCTTTTTCTTTTCCACAACGGTTGCCACGGCATTCTTGACCAGCTCAACCTTTACGTCGTCCGTGAGCTTCAACACTATTATATGCTCTTTGACGTCGAACACCTTGCCGTAGAGTCCGCCGTTGGTGATTACCATATCGCCCCTGCTCAGGTTCGAGACCAACTTCTGATGCTCCTTCTGCTTCTTCTGCTGGGGCCGCAGCAGGACGAAGTAGAAGATTACGAATATGGCGATCAATGGTATCAGCATGGTTAACGTTCCACCGCCGCCCTCTGATCCCGGGTTACTGAATGCGAAAAAAAGGTATGACATAATTCCTCCCTCTAATAAAAATAGCATTCAATTCTGACTTTTCTGTTTGCTGTAGAAACTACTCCTCCATTCTTCAAAATTTCCGTTACTGATAGATTGCCTTATATCAGCCAGTAAATGCAAGTAAAAATATAGATTATGATAGGTGGCCAGGCGAGGCCCCAGCATCTCACCGGCCATGAACAGGTGCCTCAGGTACGCGCGGGAGTATTCTTTGCATACCGGACATGGGCACTCCGGGTCCAGCGGCCCGAAATCATCCCGGTACCGGGCGTTCTTCAGGACCACCCTGCCTCCGGAGGTGAAGGTGGTGCCATTTCTTCCCACCCGGGTGGGGATAACGCAGTCGAACATATCCACTCCGCGGGCTACCGACTCCACTATGTCATGAGGAAATCCCACCCCCATAAGGTACCTGGGCTTATCCTCCGGAAGAATGCCGGTTGTCAGCTCTGTCATGGTGTAAAGGTCTTCCTTCGGTTCTCCCACCGAAAGCCCCCCGATGGCGTAACCGGGAAAATCAAGCTCTATCAGCTCCCGGGCGGACCTCTCCCGGAGCTCTCCGTAAACCGAACCCTGAACTATGGCGAACAGCACCCTCTGGTAACCGTCCCTCTCTATCCTTCCCCCTTCATGCTGGATACTCCTTCTCGCCCAGAGGGTAGTCCTCTCCAGCGCTTCCTCCGCCCTCTCGCGGCTGCAGGGGTACTCCACACACTGGTCCAGGACCATCATGATGTCGGAGCCGATATTGAGCTGTATATCCACCGTTTTCTCCGGGGTGAACATGTGCCTGGAGCCGTCTATGTGAGACTGGAATTCCACTCCCCGGTCGGATACGGTGTTAAGATCGGCCAGGCTGAATACCTGGTAACCCCCACTGTCAGTCAGAACGGGGCGCTCCCATGACATGAACCGGTGGATCCCGCCGGCGTCGCGTATCAGCTCGTCGCCGGGCCGGAGATACAGGTGATAGGTGTTGGAAAGTATTATATCAGCTTCTATCTCCCTTAACTCCTCTGATGATATGGTCTTTACCGTACCGCAGGTCCCTACAGGCATGAAGGCCGGGGTGGCAATCCCACCGTGATCGGTCTGCAGGTTCCCCCTCCTGGCCGGGCCGTCGGTTTCAAGCAATCTGAACTCAAAGGGCAAGTCAGCTCTCCTCTAGATGATGAACATGGCATCGCCGTAACTGTAGAACCTTATCTTTCTCTTTACCGCCCATTGGTAAACCCGCAGCATATTCTCCCTTCCGGCAAATGCCGAGACCAGAAGAAATAGCGAGGACCGGGGAAGGTGCAGGTTGGTAACCAGGGCGTCCACCACCCGGAAATCGAAACCCGGGTAGATGAACAGCCTGGTCAGACCGCGGATATATTCGGTGTCTCCGATTACTTCCTTCCGCCTCTCTTCGACCTTACCGTGGGCCAGAGACTCCAGCACCCTGGTAGTGGTGGTGCCGACCGCTATTACACGCCGCCTCTCCCGGCGGGCCACCCTGATTATCTCCCAGTAATCGGCCTCTATCATGAACTCCTCATCCGAGAGCCTGTTATCCTCCACACTGTCGTTTTCCAGGGGCCTGAAGGTGCCTGGTCCTATATGCAGGGTCAACGGAAGGACCACGCACCCCTTTGCCCTGATAGACCTGAGAAGCTCTCCGCTGAAGTGAAGCCCGGCGGTGGGAGCCGCCACCGAACCCTTCTCGGAAGCGTATACGGTCTGGTATCTCTGTGTATCTATATCTTCGTCCTGCCTCTTGATATATGGGGGCAGCGGTACATGGCCGTATCTATCCAGGAACTCGTATTCGGGAAGCTCGCCCTCCAGCTTAACCTCCCACTTACCCCTCCCGATCTCTCCTGTTATCCTCACGGAACCCTCCCCCTCTCCAACCTCTATCACAATCCCTTCTCTTACTCTCCTGGATGGCTTTACCAGGGCTGTCCAGGTCCTCTCGCCGGTTCTTCTTACCAGGAATACCTCAACCTCGCCTCCGGTGCTCTTTCTACCCAGTAACCTGGCGGGTATTACCCTGGTGTTGTTTATCACCAGCAGGTCGCCGGGCTGAATATAATTGACTAAATTTGAGAATATGGTCTCGGAGATAATCTCCCGGTTTCTCCGGAATACTATCAGGCGGCTCTCTTCTCTTCTCTGGGAAGGGTACTGAGCTATCAGCTCGCCGGGGAGATAGTAATCAAAGTCTTCAAGCTTCATTATACCTGCTCAAGTGTTTCACTCGAAAAAGTCCTTCTGCCCCTCGGCAAACCTGGCCGGGTCCATTCCTATATGCTTGAGCCCTCCCGCGGTAATCTTCCTGCCCCTGGCGGTTCTCTGTATGAAACCCTTCTGTATAAGAAAAGGCTCATATACATCCTCTATGGTCTCTTCTTCCTCGGATACCGCGACCGCGATTGACTTTATGCCCGCGGGGCCTCCGCAGAACTGTTCCGCGATCACCCTCAGGATCCTGCGGTCCATCTCATCAAGCCCCAGGCCATCTATATTCAGCCTCTCCAGGGAGTATTCCACGATCTGCCTGTCAATGGCGCCGCTCCCCTCCACCTGGGAGAAGTCCCGTACCCTCCTGAGTATGCGGTTCGCTATCCGGGGAGTTCCGCGTGAGCGTTTGGCTATCTCGACCGCTCCCTCCCGGTCTATATCAACCCCCAGCACCCCGGCCGAGCGCAGCACTATCGACATAATATCATCGGTGGAGTAGAACTCCAGGCGGGCAACCACACCGAACCTGCTTCTCATCGGGGGGGTCAGCATACCTGCCCTGGTAGTGGCTCCAACTATGGTAAACGGCTCTATGTTCAGGGAATAATGCCTGGCGTGAGGTCCCTTGTCCACTATCAGCTCGCAGCGGAACTCCTCCATCGCCGGATAGAGGTGCTCCTCCACCACCTTGTTGAGACGGTGTATCTCGTCTATGAAGACTACATCTCGCTCCTCCAGCTGGGTCAGGATGGAGAGGAGCTCCGCGGGGCTCTGAAACACCGGCCCGGAGGCAACATTGATATTGGAACCCAGCTCCCTGGCTATGATATGCGCCAGGGTGGTCTTGCCCAGTCCCGGGGGGCCGTGAAGCAGTACGTGGTCCAGCTGCTCCCCTCGCTGCCTGGCCGCCTCTATATATACTCTCAGGTTCTCCTTGAGGCGGTCCTGCCCCACGAACTCCGAGAGTGTCCTTGGCCGGAGCAGGGACTCCGCCCTGGCCTCTTCCGGTGCCGCTTCAGTGCCTGTAATCGGTCTTTCCATTATCTATTTAACTCCTCCCGGAGGATATCTTCTCAGTACCTCCCGGACCACATCTCCGACTTCCCATCCTTCCTCGATCTCAAAGGGCTCAAGCTCTCCAACCGCAACCTCGGCCCGCTTCCTGGAGAACCCCAGGGAGCACAGTGCAGCCACTGCGTCATGAAGCAATTCGCTGTCCATGGCGCCGGCGCTACCAGTCTCCTCCACACCGTAATCAGCCGGCTCCAGCCGGTCCTTAAGCTCCAATACGATCCTCTCGGCGGTCTTTTTTCCCACCCCCGGGAACCTGGTAAGAGAGGTTGTATCCTCGGCGGTGATATAGGATGCGATCTCGGAAGCCCCGGCAGCCGAGATTATACCCATCGCCACCCTGGGGCCTATTCCGCTTACCCCTAGAAGGGCCAGGAATATCCTCTTGTCACTCTCGGCCCTAAAACCGTACAGGGTAATGGCGTCTTCCCTGACATGCATGTAAGTAAACAGCCGCAGCTGCTCTCCCTCCGGCCCGATCTCCAGGAGCAGCTTTTCGGGGACGTAGACCTGGATCCCGTAGTTTCCTGTCTCCAGGATAATGCTGTCCTTCAACCTTCCGCGCAGTATTCCCTGGATGGTCGCAATCAAATCAGACCAGCCCCCTCAGTTTGCTGGAGCACCTCACCAGGTGGCAGAAGGCAATCGCAAGAGCATCTGTCTCATCGCTGGTCTCAGGCTGGTGCGTCAGGTTGAGCAGCTTTTCTATCATACCCGCCACCTGGGATTTAGGCGCGTTGCCTGAGCCAGCCACGGTCCTCTTGACCTCCCTCGGCGAATACTCGAATATATTCTTTCCCGCCTCAGCAGCGGCAAGAAGGATCACCCCCCTTGCTTCCCCCAGCGCGAACGCGCTCCTGGGGTTCTTCGATACGAATATCCCCTCTATCGCTATATCATCCGGGTGATGTTCACTGATTACCGCGTCGATCCCATCCTTGATCTGCATCAGCCGCTCCGCCCTGCTCCTGTTTCTGGGTATCATAATCACCCCTGAATCGACGTACAGGTTACGGGAACCTTCCGAACGGGCCAGGCCGTATCCGGTGCGGTAACTTCCGGGATCTATACCGAGTGTAAGTGGCATAACGGCGCTCCATATCTTGCAGAAGAGTTGACCATTGCTGAACGGGCTGAACAGCGGAGGAGAGGATACGGTTTCATTCAGATCTCATCCTGTATCTCTTCGAGGACCTCTTCCGGTATGTCGAAGTTGGAGCTTACATTCTCAACATCATCATGGTCTTCCAGCGCATCCATCAGTTTCAGCACACTCACCGCGTCCGAGGAATCGAGCTTGACTTCCGAATTCGGTATCAGGGTAATCTCTGCGGTCTCGCAGTTTATACCGGCCCGCTTGATATTGGCGTGAAGCTCTTCGAAATTCGCCGGTTCAGATATTATTTCATAATAACCGTTATCCAGGCTTATGTCCTCCGCTCCGTTCTCCAGTGCGATCTCGTATACCGTTTCTTCATCCATCTCTGACTCTTGAAATACTATCTGACCCTTGCGCTCGAAGAGGTAGGAAACCGAATGAGGTTCGCCCAGGTGCCCGTTGTACTTGTTGAAGATATGCCTCACCTCGGCGCTGGTCCGGTTGTGGTTGTCGGTCAGGCAGTTGACGAATACCGCCACTCCCCCTGGAGCGTAACCCTCGAAGGAGCATCTCTCGTAATTCACCCCGGGGAGCTCGCCGGTTCCCCGCTTGATCGCCCTGGTGATATTCTTCTTGGGCATGTTGTTGTCACGGGCAGTCTGGACTGCGGTCCTCAGGGCTGGATTGGAATCCTCATCACCGCCTCCCTCCTTTGCGGCGATCACAATCTGCTTTATCAGCTTGGTGTATATCTTGCCCCGCCTGGCATCTTCCTTAGCCTTTTTTCTCTTTATGGTACTCCACTTTGAATGGCCTGACACTTTATGCCTCCCGCTATATTATCAGTCAGCGTCCTCTTCCTCGACATTCGCCTGTGCAATTATCTTCTGGGCCTGCTCGTGAGGAACTATCTCGTAATGAGAGAATACCCTTGTATGGCTGGCCCTGCCCTGGGTCATGGAGCGCAGGGAGGTCGAATACCTGTAAAGCTCCGCAAGGGGCACCTGTGCCTTGATAATCTGCATGGTGTTGTCCTGTTCGGTACCCTGAATCTTGCCCCTTCTCATTGATAGGTCTCCCATTACATCGCCCATGTAATTCTCCGGCACTCTCACCGTAACCTCCATGATAGGTTCCAGAAGGACCGGCTTGGAATCCTTCACCGCCGCCTTGAATCCCTTGGAACCGGCGGCCTTGAAAGCAGCTTCGGAGGAGTCCACACTGTGGTGGGTGCCGTCATAGAGGGTGGCACGTACATCGACCATCTGATAGCCGGCGATAACCCCGCCCTTCATTGCTTCCACAATACCTTTCTCCACTGCGGGCACGAACTTGGAAGGTACCACACCTCCAACAATCTCGTCTACGAACTCGAATCCCTCGCCCCGCGGCATCGGCTCCAGCTTGATCCAGACATCACCGTACTGCCCTCGGCCACCACTCTGTTTCTTATGTTTGCCCTGTGCCTTAGAGGTAGAGGTGATAGTCTCGAGGTACTCCACTCCCGGTTCCACCATATCTACTTCAACACCCTGCCTGTCCTTCAGACGGCTGAGAATCACGTTGAAATGAAGCTCTCCCTGTCCGGAGAGTATGGTCTGATTAAGCTGCTTACTGATCTCCACTGTGAAGCTGGGATCCTCTTCGGTCAGTTTGTTAAGCCCCATTCCGAC
>WJIX01000139.1 GCA_014730075.1 bacterium
CCGCAGAGGAGGTCTTGTTTACATGCTGACCTCCAGCTCCGCTGGCACGGTAGGTATCCACCCTGATATCATCAGCTTTTATCTCAACCTCTATATCCTCCTCGATCTCCGGATACACGAATACCGAAGCGAAGGATGTATGCCTCCGGTTGCCGGCATCGAAAGGGGATATCCGGACCAGCCGGTGGATCCCGCTCTCAGACTTGAGCCGTCCGTAGGCGTAATCCCCGCTGATCTCCAGGAGGGCGTTCTTTATCCCCGCCTCATCACCCGGTTGCAGGTCCAGCATACGGTACTTGTAACCGCTGTTGTCCAGGTACCTGGTGTAAAGCCGGAGCAGCATCTCCGCCCAGTCCTGAGACTCTGTTCCGCCGGCCCCCGGGTGAATGTTCATCAGGGCGTTGTCATCGTCATGGCCCCCGGAGAGAAGAACGTGGAGTTCGAAATCATCCATCTTCTTCTCTATCCGCCCCACCTCGGGAAGAATCTCCCCTTTGAGGGAGGATTCATCCTCCTCCATGCACATCTCTACTATCTCGTGCAGTGATTGAAGGTCTTCGGAAATCTGATCGTAGGGATCTATGATATTCTTGTTTCTCTTCAGCTCCCTGACCAGTTTTTCCGCCTGTTCCCGGTTATCCCAGAAACCCTGCCTGGACATCTTCTTTTCAATCTCGGAGATCCTGTTTCTCATCCTGTCCAGGTCAAAGATACTCCTCTATTTTGGAGATCCTCTCCTCGATCTCTACGATATGATCATTTATCCCTTTAATATTCATATCTTTATCCATTATATCCTCCGGATCCCTCTTTCAGTATTTCTTCAAGTATCCTGTCTCTGATCTCTATGGCCCGCTCGGTCAGCTCTTCGATCTCCATCTCCGTATCTATAATCATATCGCTCTTCTTCCAGCCGGGGTATAGATACCTCTGCGAGGTCACCCTGGCCAGGGCCTGTTTTCTGCCGAGACCATCCCTGGCCATCAGCCTCTCAACCCTTACCTGCTCGGAGGCCTCCGTTGCTATGACGATATCGGCCCTGAACTGGAATGTATACTTAAAAAAGAGCACCGCATCAAGAACAATATACCCGGCCTCTCTGGCTGCATCAGTTACCGCCCTCTCTATTATCCACGTTACGGCGGGGGTCACGATCCTGTTCAGCTTCTCCATCTGCCCTGGCTCACCCAGTACCAGTCTTCCCAGGCCGCCCCTTGAGATCCTGTCAGGCCCGGACATGGCGCTCTCCCCGAATTCCGATCTGATCTTTTCTATTACCTCTTTATCTTCGAGCGCCCCATGAGCAAGCGAGTCTGCATGCAGAAGAATCCCCCCCGCGTCGGCCATTACCTCCGCAACGGTACTCTTGCCGGATGCAATAGCGCCGGTTACCACTATTATGGGAGTCCCGCTCAATGCGCCTCCAGCCAGTTGGGGCCATAGTCAATGCTTACTATCAGGGGTACCTTGAGTTCCACCGCCCCCTCCATCTTCTCACGGACCAGTTCCATCATAATCTCTCTTTCATCTTCCGGCACCTCGAATACCAGCTCGTCATGCACCTGCAAAATCATTCTGCTGCGCAGCTTCTTCTCTTCTATGGCACGGTCTATATCTATCATCGCGATCTTTATCATATCGGCGGCGGTCCCCTGTATAGGCATATTGACCGCAATCCGCTCGGCGAAGCTCTTTAGGCGGTTGTTGTCGCTGTTGATATTCTCCAACCCGCGCCGCCGGCCGAATATAGTCTCAGCGTAGCCGTTCTCCAGGGCTTTCTCCTTGCAGCTTTCGATGAAATCCCTTACTCCGCTGTACTTCTCGAAGTAATCATCGATGAACGATTTTGCTTCATCAAAGCTGACTCCTATCTGGGAGGACAGGGCCCTGGGCCCCTGCCCGTATATTACTCCGTAGTTTATCGTCTTGGCGGCTTCCCGCTGGCTGCTCTCTACCTCGCTCTCCTTCTTTTCGAATATGGTGGCGGCGGTCCTGGTATGTATATCCGCGCCCTCTCTGAACGCGCTTATCAGCCCCGGGTCATCGGAGAGATGGGCCAGTATCCTAAGCTCTATCTGGGAGTAATCGGCGTCTACCAGAGTATTTCCCTTCGCCGGCACGAATGCCTGCCTGATCTTTCTTCCTATCTCAGAGCGTATAGGAATGTTCTGAAGGTTGGGGCTGCTGGAGCTGAGCCGCCCTGTCGCTGTTACTGTCTGGTTGAAAGAGGTATGTATGCGGCCTGTCCGCCCGTTAACCAGCTGGGGAAGTACCTCCACGTAGGTATTCAGAAGTTTGGACAGCTGGCGGTGATCTATGATCATCTCCGCTATGGGGTGCTCCCCCGCCAGCTCCTCCAGGACCTTCATATCGGTGGAATAACCTGTCTTGGTCTTCTTTATAACCGGAAGTTCCAGCTTATCGAACAGAATCCGCTGAAGCTGTTTGTTCGACCTTATATTGAATACCTCTCCGGCCTGGTCATATATCCTGTTCTCTATCTCCTCCAGCTTTTTCTTTATCTGTTCCTCCAGCTCGCCGAGCTGTTCCCGGTCAATCTCTATACCCGCCATTTCCATATCCAGCAGGGAGAACAGAAGGGGCATCTCTATATCCCGGAACAGCTTCTGCGCTTCGGTACCCTCCAGCATTCCCTCCAGGATCTTCTTCAGGCGGAAGGTATAATCTGAATCCTCGCAGGCATAATCTTTAAGCCTGTCCAGGGGTACTTTGCGTATATTCCTGACCCGGTCCTTTTTGTCGAAGAGCTCGCGGTAGGGCATCATCCTGTGCTGGCAGTATTCCAGGGCCAGGTTGTCCAGGGAATGGGACCTCTTCGCCGGGTCCAGGCAGTATGAGGCCACCATGGTATCGAAATCCACACCGGCTACTTCCATACCGGCGTTCTTGAGGACGATCAGGTCGTACTTGATATTGTGTCCGGTCTTCCAGACCGATTCATCCAGAAGAAGCGAGGAGATCTTTTCTTTGAGAAGATCAGGTGAAATCCCATCATCATCATCAAAAAGCCCAACTTCGCCACTTCCTCTGACCGGGATGTAGTGTGCCCTGCCTTCAGCTGCGCAGAACGATATCCCCACCAGCTCGGCCTCCATGGGCGAGAGCGAGGTGGTCTCGACATCCAGGACAAACCCCCCGCTGTCGGATAATTCTCCTACCAGATCATCCAGATCTTCCTTTCCAACCAGTCGGTAATCCGCACTCGCTCCTGAGTCACTCTCAGGTATCAGCTCCGAGATGAACTGGTTGAAATCGAGCTCCAGCAGCAGTTCGGTAAGCTTCTCTCTGTCTTTCTCGCCGATCTTCATCTCTTCCACGTTGTAATCTCCCGGAACATCTCTCAACCGGACAAGCTCCCTGGAAAGGATGGCCTCTTCCTTTCCCTCCTTCAGCTTCTTTCTGGCATTCTCAGGCTCTATATTATCCAGGTCGTTAAGCATATTATCCAGAGAGCCATAATCGGACAGGAGCTTCAGTGCCGTCTTCTCCCCTATACCGGAAACCCCCGGGATATTGTCAGAACTGTCACCCTTAAGGGCCAGGTAATCTGTTATCTGCTCAGGGGTAAGCCCGAATTTATCTTCCAGGTAATCCGGGCCTACCTCGTCTGAGAGATTGACCCCCTTGGATGGACGGACCATCCTTACCCTATCAGAGAGGAGCTGAAAGAGATCCTTGTCTCCACTTATGATCCTTACCTCATTACCACGCCCCTCTTCCTGCCTGCAGAGAGTGGCTATGATATCGTCCGCCTCGTAACCGTCCCTGCTCATCACTGTGATGCCCATCGCTTCCATCAGCCGCTGGATCACCGGGATCTGATAAACCATATCGTCCGGCATCGGCTTCCGGTTCGCCTTGTAATCGGGGAAGATTTCATGCCGCTTGGTAGGCTTTCCAGAATCGAAAATTACCGCTATGTGGTCGGGGTTGTATTTCTTGAGTATCTGTATGATTATCCTGGTGAAACCGAAAACCGCACTGGTGTTCTCCCCCCTTGAGTTGGTCAGCGGCGACCTTATCATGGCGTAGTAGGCACGGTATGCCATGGCGTGCCCGTCTATCAGTATCAGTTCCATATCCACTAACCTTTCCGGTACAATGAATTTTCCCGGATGAATTCCGCTACCGCATCCGGCACCATATCATCTATGGGGCGGCCCTTTCTTGCCGCCTCCCTTACTCCAGTGGAGGATATATCGCACTTTCCCCTGTTCAGTACCATGACCGCTGCATCGGGGGGAAATGGATAAAGCTCTCTGTAACCGGGCCTGCTCAGCGAAATGATGGTCGCGTGCCTGAAGATTATCTCCGGGTGCATCCAGTCGGTGATCTCTCCCAGCGAATCTCCGCCCATCAGATAATGGAGCTTATCCCTGGCATACCCCCTGTCCCTGAAGTGCTCCACGGACTCGTAGGTATAAGATATCCGGTCCTTCTTTTCAAAAAGGGAGATCTCATAGCGTGGGTTATCTTCTATGGCCAGCTGCACCATTTTCCGCCTGAGACCGAATCCGGTGAGTTCCCTGCCCACCTTATGGGGAGGATTGGCTGTGGGTATGAAGAGAACCCTGTCCAGGCCGGCGAAATCGACCGCTCTTTCAGCCAGGGCCATATGCCCATTATGAATGGGATCAAAAGAGCCACCAAAGAGCCCTATTTTCTCCAGATTACCGTTCATCGGAAAGTTCCCCGGAAATTCTCTGGAACCGCTTTTCTGCCTTTTCCCTCTCCTCTCCAATACCATCGATCTCGGAGGTTATGACCTCCCGGTACATCCGGGCAGCCTGATCGGCTTCTCCCTCTTTCTCCAGAATCCTTCCCAGATAATACTTGCTCCGTGGCGCCCAGACGGTCTGAGGATAGAGGTCTATCGTTCTTTCGAAGTAAACCCTGGCGGCGCTGTAGTGATCCCTGTCGAAATATAGCTTGCCTCCAATGAACTTCTTTTCAGCCAGTTTATCGTCAACCCTGGCCAGGAGCTTCTGCGCCTCTTCCCTTCGGTTGCTGTTTGGGAAGAACCGGAGGAAACGGGTCAGCTTGTTCCTTGCTTCCATAGTCTTGGTCTGGTCCCGTTCCACCCTCCTGGACTGCTTGAAGTAACAGAGGGCTTCCAGGTAGAAGGCATCATCCACGTAAGTGCTGTAGCCATAATCATTGATCAGTACCCGGTACTCCACGGCGGCCAGGGGGTAATCCTCGTCCTTCCTGTAGCACTCTGCCAGCTGAAACTGGGCGTAGTCATTCCTTTCGTCACCGGCGAATACTGCCAGGTAATCCTTATACTCCAGCGCGGCATCCTGGTATTTACCGTCGGAGAAAAGCTGGTCGGCTATGGCAAGCTTCCTGGAGGGCTGGTTAACCGTCCTGGCGGTATAGGGTCCTCCGCATGAAGATATGAAGATAATCAGGAAAATAGCGAGGGCCGTTATTGATTCAGCGTGATTTTTCAAGTTGCTCTATCCTTTCCTTGGCTCTTTCGGCATACCTGCCGCTCGATCCCAGATTCAACCTTAATACCTGGTGATAATTCTCTACCGCCCGCTCCGGGAAACCCTGTTTTTGGCAGATTTCCCCCAGCATATAGTGAGCCCTTACCCTGACCAGGTTGCTGCTCTGCGATGAGGTCAGCGGCGTGAGAATATTCCTTGCCACCTCAAGCTCTCCCCCCTCCATCGCCTTTGCAGCTTCCCTGATGGAGAGTTCCTCGTAATTCCAGCGGGCTGTTGTTACCAACCGGCTCCTGGGGTACCTTTCCATCAGTTGCCTGTAACCATCTATCGCCCTGGCATAGTCACCCGCCTCTCTGTAGGCGGAGCTCAGGTTGAGCAGGGCCTCGGCGGCGCCGGAAGAATCGGGGTAGGCTGAGAGGTAGCTCTCCAGGTACTCCGCCGCATCTTCCGGGCTCCCCCGCTCCAGCAGCACCTTCCCGGCGATATTATTATGTATGCCGAAATCGGCGGATCTGTCATAACGAACGGTTCGCCGGATAAACTGTTTCCCCCTGGTCCGGTTCCCCTTTCCCAGGTAATCTAACGCCATCTCCCTGTAAACTTCCGCTATGCGTGGCGCCCATGTGGAATCGGCACCGTAGAGCTGGCTAAAGTAATCCTCCGCCTCACCCTCTATCCCGATCTTCAACAGCGATCGTCCGGCGTAGAATAGAAGTTCCGGCTCCGGCTCACCCCCTTTATAGAGATGATGCCGGACCAGAAATGCCGCCTCCCTGAAATTTCCATTATCATACTCCCGGGTCACCTTTTCCAGGACGCTCTCATCCCC
>WJIX01000140.1 GCA_014730075.1 bacterium
GGCCAGCGGGGATTTCGTCTTTGTGCCAATAGAGGCATACCTGGTAGAAAAGGGCAAGCTGAAACACCCGGTCAGGAATTTTACTCTTATCGGCAACGGCCCCGATGTCCTCTCCAAGGTAACCATGACCGGCAATGATTTTGCCTTCAGCGACGGAAGGTGGACCTGCGGGAAGGAACAGACAGTGCCCGTCAATGTCGGGCTGCCCACTGTAAAGGTATCGGAGATAACTATCGGCGGCAGCGACCTGGCCTGATGGAGGGGATAGATATGGAGAATATCAGGAAACTTGCGGAAATGGCGGTTGAGGAGGCGCTCTCATGCGGCGCCGAGACGGCGGAAGTGAAGCTGGAGGAAGATCTCAATTTCTCGGTCAACGTCAGGAACCGCAAGGTGGAAACCCTTACGGAATCGGTCTCCAACCGGATCCACATCCTCGTTTCCAGTGATCAGAGAAGGGCCTCATCCAGTTCCAGCGACCTTTCCCCGGAAAGCATAAAGGCGCTCGCCGGCGACGCAGTCAATTTATGCCGGATAATGGAGCAGGATGAATATTACCGCCTCCCGGACCCGGATCAGCTTGGAACCGCCGAAAGAGACCTGAAGCTGTACCATCCCGGAATAACCGAGATGCCCACCGACCGTAAGATACGGATTGCCAGGGACCTCGAAGATATGGCCCTGAATATGGATAAACGTATTCTGATAGACCAGTCCTCCTATTCCAGCAGCGTAAGCAAGATTTCCATAGCCAATTCCGCCGGTTTCTGTGATTCCTACAGGCAGAGTTACAACTCGGTCCTGCTCTCCTGCGCCGCGGAGGATGAAACCGACGGCAAAAACAGGGGCAAGAAACAGTCCGCCTACTGGTACAGCGCTGGAACTTCATTCGAAGATCTGAAACCTCTGGAAGAGATCGCCTCCGAAGCGGTCCGTCGAACGGTAAGGAAGATTGGAAGCATAAAACCGAAAACCTGCAGGGTGCCGGTGGTTTTCGATTCAATTACCGCCCGGGGATTTCTCAATAGCATATCCAACGCGGTCAGCGGCAAGAATATCTACCGGAGATCATCCTTCCTGGCCGGAATGCTGGACAGAAAGATAGCCCCCCCTACTCTGACCGTAATCGACGACCCGTTGATGCCCGGCAGGATAGGGAGCCGCCCATTCGATTCGGAAGGGGTCATCTCAAGGCAGAATACGGTAATAGGAGAGGGGGTCCTGAAGACCTATCTTATGAACACATACCAGGCGAACAAACTGGGAATGAAGACTACCGGGAGCGACGGAGGGGTGTCCAACTTCTTTATCAGGCCGGGGACCATGAGTGAAGAAGATATTATATCAAGCGTGGATGACGGACTCTACCTTACCTCCACCTCCGGTCAGGGAGCAAACTGGTCCACCGGCGATTTTTCCCAGGGAGCGGAAGGGATCTGGATCGAGAACGGAACCCTCTCATATCCGGTAAGCGGGTTTACCATAGCGGGAACTTTCAGCGAGATGATGGAAGATATAGAGATGATCGGAAAGGATATCGAATGGGATACCAGCGTGGTATCACCCCCCTTTAAAATCAGAAAAATGGTTATCAGCGGGTCTTAAGGAAAGCAGGGTTATGAGCATAAAAATTGACTTTATCGGCGCCGTCAGGACGGTGACAGGTTCGATGCACCTGATCTCAAACGGGGAGTACAGATTCCTCATCGACTGCGGCCTCTTCCAGGGCCACCGGAAGGATTTCTACAGGATCAATTCACAATTCCCCTTCGATCCGGCCGGAATCGATGCCTGCATACTCTCTCACGCTCATATCGACCACAGCGGCAACATTCCCAACCTGATAAAGAATGGGTTCGACAGCAGGATTCTGACAACGGACGCGACCAGAGACCTCTGCCAGTCGATGCTGCCTGACAGCGGCCATATACAGGAAGAAGATATCAAATATCTTAACAAGAAGAAGAAAAAGAAGGGAGAACCTCTCCAGGAGCCGCTGTATACCAGGAAAGATGCTGAAAACTCCCTGCAGTTCTTCAGCGGGCACCCATACGAACAGCAGATTTCGATAGGAGGAGGAAATTCAGTAACCTTCTACGACGCGGGACATGTACTGGGGTCCTCAACTCCGCTGCTCGAGATCGACGGCGGAGGGGAAAAAGTCCGGATAGGTTATGCCGTTGATCTGGGAAGAGAGAATATCCCGATTCTCAATGACCCGGTTACACCTCCGGATATCGATTACCTTTTCCTGGAGAGCACCTATGGGGGAAGGGTTCACGCACCCCCGTCAGAGACTCACGACACCCTGGCCGAAATAGTGAACCGGACAGTTGAGAGAAAGGGCAAGATAATCATACCCTCCTTCGCCCTGGAGAGGACCCAGGAAATAGTCTATTACCTCAACGACCTATTCAATGATAAGCGGATCCCGAAAATACCTGTTATAGTAGACAGCCCCCTGGCGGTTAATCTCACCGAGGTGTTCTTCCATCACCCTGAATGCTACGATGAGGAGATGTACCAGGCATTCAAGAACGGGGATGACCCACTGGGTGCCAGACATGTAAAATATATCAAGGATGTTGAGGAATCGAAGGCTCTTCACCGGGACCCCGACCCTAAGATTATCATATCGGCCTCTGGAATGTGCGAAGCCGGGAGGATCCTGCATCATCTCAAGAACAATATCGAGGATGAGAGAAACACCGTACTGATTGTCGGGTACATGGCGGAGAACACCCTGGGGCGGAGAATCGCGGAGAAGTATGAGAAAGTCAGGATATTCGGCCAGGAATACCAGTTGAATGCTGAAGTGGAAATAATGAATTCTTTCAGCGCTCACGCTGACAGGAACGAGCTCTATGAATACGTAAAACCGCTGAAAGATACCCTGAAAGGGATATTCATCGTTCACGGGGAGGAAAGCCAGTCGGAGGCGCTTTACAGGCTCCTGAAGGATAAAGGTTTTCCGGTCCATTTCCCCAATCCCGGCGACAGCATGGAAATATGAGCTGGTTCCGGGCAGAGGGTGTTAAACTCTTTCCCGGCGAAGAGTTTTCTGCTTCCGAAGGTATTGCATTACAGAAAAAACTCAGGTCGGAGCTCATCCTGAAATGGGACGGGAGGCCGGTCAGATTCATCGCAGGCGCGGATGTCCACTTTCCCTCCAGGGATACCGCCCTGGCCGCTATAGCAGTCTTCTCATTTCCCGGGCTGGAGATGGTAGAGTCAGGGCACAGAAGCTGCCGGTGCGAGATACCGTACATACCGGGGCTTCTCTCCTTCAGGGAGATCCCCGCGATACTCCAGGCCCTGGAAAATATTAAGAAAAAGCCGGATATTATACTCTGCGACGGCCAGGGGGTAGCCCATCCCCGGCGGCTGGGACTGGCAAGCCACCTGGGTATCCTCCTGGGAATCCCTACCATAGGTTGCGCCAAGTCGCCCCTTTACGGCAAGTTCGATCTACCGGGCGGGAAGAAGGGTGACAAATCCCCCATCCTGGGCGGAGATGATGACCTGCTGGGATATGTTCTGAGGACCAGAGAAGGGGTCAAGCCGGTTTATATATCCCCGGGACACCTCATTGATCACCGGAAATCAGTAGAGATAGTCCTGAAGGCGACCCCCAGATACAAGATATCCGAACCGCTCAGGTCGGCCCACAGGATAGCTTCAGAATACAAATAATCCCGCCGCTGGTACTTTTCTTGCAAATACTGCATTTTACTCACCGTACCGGCCTTGCGCCCCGGCCTGGATATTCCGGAGTGCGAAGCCGGTAATCAGAGGGAAGCTATATGATAATTCTGCCCATAGGAACAAAATCATCGATTGCTTTCAAGCCCAAGATGACTATATCACTCATAGTTATCAATGTGATAATAGCCATAATTTCATTTGCTGGTTCAGGGTACGATCAATCGGACCTGCTCGAGGCCCAGAGGGGAAGATATCTTCAACAGACCAAGCTTTATGTCATGAAAATGGGTCAGGAATATGAAGCTCCTGATATCAGGGAGAGTCTATATCAGATTGATAATGCCAATAACCTGATAGAGATGCAGACTGCAATCATAGATGTGATAGGGAGGGTCGGCGGGACCATAAATGATTATCAGAGCTTCGGAAATGAATTGTCCGGCAGAGAAGAGAGTACCTTCACCAATGTAGCTGAACTGGAGCTGTTCCGGGAGTGGAAAGAGAGCCGCGCAGATGAGATAAAGGTAATGGTAGGAGGTATCAACTATTCCTATGGCCTGATCCCCTCGAAAATGAACCGCCCGCATACCCTGATAACTCACATCTTCCTTCACGGCGGACTGTTCCACCTGATCGGCAATATGATATTTCTGTGGGTGGTAGGATGCCTGCTCGAAGACAGCTGGGGGAGATTGCCCTTCCTCCTGTTCTATCTTATCGGAGGTGTTTTCGCCGGTATCGCATTCTGCCTGCAGGACAGATCGGCAGTGATCCCTCTTATAGGCGCCTCAGGGGCAATAGCTGCGGCGATGGGAGCGTTCACGGTAATCCATTTCAAAACCAGAATAAAGATGTTCTATTTCTTCCTTTTCTTTTTCAGGCCGTATTTCGGAACCTTCTTCATCCCGGCATTCGTATTCCTGCCCCTGTGGTTTCTGCAGCAGGTGGGACTCAAATACCTCTCAGATATGGCCGGCGGTTCCAATGTAGCCTACATAGCCCACATAGCGGGTTACCTCTTCGGGGTTATTACAGCCCTGACCTTCAAGGTCACGGGATTCGAGAAGAATGTCCTGGAGAAGTCTGTCAGGGAAAGGCAGATCAAGGCCGGGATAACCAAGGACCCCAGGTTTGCGGAAGGCTGCAGGATGCTGGAGAAGGGGATGAATACAAGGGCTGA
>WJIX01000141.1 GCA_014730075.1 bacterium
CCAGGGCCCCCAGGGCCCTAAAGGATTGGAGGTGCTGCTGGATGCCGGAGCCCGCTACCTGAAGGGGGGGGAGGCGGAGTATCTCGAGAAGGGTTCGATAGAGAGAAGCGGAGGCAGAATCAGCTACGATGTCAGCCAGTCCAATACCGATATGGTTCTGATCTACTTCGGGGTTTCGGCGGTTTTTTAAGATATCCCGCAGGTAAAGATGTACCTGCCAGCCCGGAAAACCTGATTTCCTGACATGTTTTTAATCAACGGGCGGGTAATTCCCGCCCGATTCTTCTTAAGTTATCCCCAATACTTTCGAAAAATATAATAGGATGCCTCTTGCCGATGAAAATTCTTTAATACTGACTGGTTATGGTGGGGGCAGCCAGGTCTGAGGTTTTTGCAGAAAGTAGAAGGAGGCAGGATGAAGACACTTTGCAGCCCTGGTTTTGAAAAACTGCTCAGGAAATTTGAGCTTGAAGAGATTGAGAATAGCAGTGAGACTATCTTTGGGATATGGAGCGATTTCACGCTGGGGTATTTCAACTCCGGCTGGAAAGAGTTCGCCAAGGAGAATGGGGCGCCTCCCGTTATCAGTTCCCCTGACTACCTGGGTAGATCTGTTATCGAAGTCTGCGGGCAGGAGCTGGCCCCATTCTATAAAAACCTTTTTGAATCTGGCCTCGCTATGAGTGAGGAGGAACTTCACCCGGTCCAGCACAGGTATGAATGCTCCAGCGCTGACCTGTTCAGAAAATTCCTTATGACAGTGTACCCCCTTGGAGAGGGAGATGGGCTGCTTGTTACCAACTCACTGGTGATCGAGGTGGAACATGAAAAGCGTGGAACCGATCCTAATCCTCCCATGTTCGCGGAGTATCGGGATGAGCAGGATCTGATACGCCAGTGTTCGCACTGCAGGAAGATCAAGCATGTCAGCTCCCGCAGCCGCTGGGACTGGATCCCGGCCTGGGTTGAAGAGCCCCCTTCGGAGGTAAGCCATACTCTCTGTCCGGTATGCCTGGAGCATTTCTATCCGGATGATGAGGAAGACTGATTTGTCAAGGCCCCCGAGGGTTTTATTATATTAACCGCCAGTGGGGCAAACCGGTATTATCAGTCATCCGTAATGCTGGCTATAATAACCGGGTGCCCAATTCATCTGTTCTGCAATATATTCCAGTTGATTTATTGAACTTCAGGTTGGAAAATGCCTGAAGGGTTGCTATCGATCATCTTGACTGTTACAATGGCTCTAAGGTACGGCTTTGAAAGAGCGGATCGTGGGCAAGGATGCCTCGGTCCCTGAAGCCTATCTTCGGTAACCTTAAGGAGGATATCGAATATGCCATGGAAGGTTGAAAGAAACAGTGAGCTGGGTGCAATAGAACTCCGGTTCACCGGCAGGATCAACAGGGTCGAAATATGGGATTCCACCGCGGAAGCCCTTTCGATCGCTTCCGGACCTGGCAGGCACCTGTTCCTTTCAGATTTCTCCGATGCAACCCTGGAATTATCAGCTCTGGATATCTATAACATACCGGATCAGTGGGAAGCAGCCGGGGCTGAAAGAAAAAACCGGGTGGCCGTGGTAACTCCGCAAGACTCTGTAAATTTTGAAGATTCTAAGTTTTATGAGAATGTTACCACCAACCGCGGCTGGAATGTACGGGTCTTCGAAGACCGGGAATCCGCCATAGAATGGTTGAAGAAGGACTGATTTTGCCGGTTTCAGGGGATACCGGCCCCTGAGAATTTAATCTTGATCACGGCAGAGTTGATGAATGGATGATTATGATAATGTATACGATGACCATCTGCGCGCCAGGTCCTACTCACGTCTGAGCTTTCCTGGAACATATTACCTTGCCTTCCGTGATTTGCCTTTACTGATCGATAAGTATGTGGAAGGAAGAGAGGCGCTGGATTTCGGGTGCGGAACCGGGCGATCAACCAGGTTCCTCCAGGCCCTGGGTTTTACTGCCACAGGGGTCGATATTTCAGAGCCAATGCTCAGGGAAGCGAGGAAGCTGGATCCGGAAGGAGATTACAGGTTCGTAGGCGAGAAGGGGCTGGGGGGCCTGGGGGGTGATCGCTTTGATCTGATTCTCTCGGCATTCACCTTCGATAATTTCCCCGGCCTTCAGGAGAGAGGAAAAGCCCTTGCCGGGCTGAGCAGTCTTCTGGACGGGAGAGGGAGGATAATCAGTATTGTCTCCTCTCCCGAAATTTATGTCAACGAGTGGGTATCGTTCAGTACCAGGGATTACCCTGAAAACAGGGATGCCGGAAGCGGTGACAGGGTTCTTATAGAAATCCTGGGTGTTGAGGATTCACGTCCGGTGGAGGATACTATATGCACTGACCGGGATTACCTTGAGCTCTACCACGGGGCAGGGCTTTCAGTTCTGGAAACCGACCGTCCGCTGGCAAAAGGGGATGAGGAGATAGACTGGGTCAATGAGACTGAGATCCCCCCATGGGTCATATACGTGCTCGGCGCCGATTCCGGGCCCGGTGAAACAGGCTGAGTGAATTGAATCTTAACCTTCTTAAATATATCGGGATCGGTTCAAGCCTGGCCTTTGCGGCCGCGGTACAGCCGGGGCCTCTGCAGGCATACCTCCTGAACCGGGTTACCTTTATCGGCTGGAGGAGAACTCTTCCAGCTTCCTTCTCACCGCTTCTCAGTGACGGCCCTATCGCTCTGGTGGCCCTTCTGATTCTGGGGCGATTGTCGCCCTCGATGCAGGCCGTTCTCCGGGTGGCGGGCGGGATACTGCTTCTATATCTGGGATGGAGCGCATTTCAGCAATGGAGAAAGGGGTCGACAGAGCAGCTGATGCGGAAAAAGAAGGTCCCGAGGACTTTCCTGGAAGCGGCGCTGGTTAATCTCCTGAACCCCAATCCGTACCTCGGATGGTCCCTGATACTTGGGCCGGTGGTGATAACAGCCTGGCGCGAATCACCCGGCCTGGGGATAGCAGTGGTGGTGGCATTCTATATAACCATGATAGTGATGCTGGCGATTCTGATATTCGTATTCAGTGGTGCGGGCCTTCTCAGGCCGAGATATCAGCGTTATCTTATCCTGTTATCGGTGGTGATCCTGGCGGGGCTGGGAGTATATCAGCTGGTGAAAGGTTTCGGATATATAAGCAGCTGACGGGAATCCCACTCTTGAAAATTATTGAAATACAGAGGTGGCAATCTGGAACAGGTTATTATTCAGCGGACAGAATGAAAAGATGTCAATACCTGCTGGGGGGGAGTGCGGGCCAGACAGAGGTGACGGGAACGGGATTTAAGAGAAAGGTGAGTGGATGAAATATCTCATAAGTACAGTTCTTCCCATATTACTAGCGGGAATCTGGATAAACATCTGTGAATTTGCCAGGAATGAGCTCCTGCTCAAATCGGAATGGAATGAGCATTTCAGTGCCCTCGGCCTGGTATTCCCATCTGCGCCGCTGAACGTGGCCATCTGGGTAATCTGGGGATTCTCTCTGGCCGCTGCCATACTGGTCATATCGCGAAAGTTCAGCATGGCGGGAACGGTTATTCTATCCTGGTTAATGGCTTTTCTGATGATGTGGCTGGTTACCTGGAACCTGGAGGTGCTACCTGTGGGTATATTGTGGGTGGCCGTCCCCTTCAGCCTTCTGGAGGTTCTTATCACCTCGCTGATAGTCAGGAAACTGCAGCCCAGCCAGAGCGAATAACCGGAATCTACTCTGAGAAAGTGTTGAGTATGTCTTAAATTTATTCTATGATATAACAACTGGAAGCGATAACAAGGGATTCACCATGACGCGCTGGAGTATTCTGATTCTTCTGTTCCTGACGGGATGTCATGCTGTGACCGTTCCACCTCATGAATACCACCAGCGGCCCTCCAGCTATGATTACCGCATTAATGAGAGTATGGATGGGCTAAGGATTATCGTGGAAGTGACCCCCCTGGTCATTCACCGTAACGAAACGGCTGAGATAAGGATTACGGTCGTAAACACGAGGATGGACCCTCTTCAGAGGATGTTCACCTCCGGGTGCATCTACGGTTTCAGCATATTCTCCATGTCGGGCGTGCGGTTGGGAGGAAGAAGGGGAGGGTGTACCATGAATACTCCCACTATCAGCTATGCACCGGGGAAGGCGGACCAGCGGAGTTTCACCTGGACCTGGAACAATCCCGGTATCCCTCCCGGCAGGTACCGGTTGAGGGTGGGTTTAGGCAAAAAAGGTTTGAGAGAATCACCCGAACCGATCGAGATCGAGTTGAAAGAAAGAGGGCGAAGAGACCGGCTGTATCCAGGTTAAGTTCCCTCCGGGTCCCAGTCCAATCCGATCACTGATCACAGTAATTCATTGAATGGTTGAGATTTGAATGTAACAATATTAAGGACCGCTGATTGTTACTCAGAAAAAAGATGCTGGAGTTGAGATGTTAGATCTGACAGATTTCATGAAATCGACCGGGCTGATGCTGGTTCTTCTCAATCCCTTCCTGGTAATAGTATACCTGGTGGATGCGGTAAAGAAACTTGACCGCAGGCAGTTCAGGGCTGTTCTGGTCAAGGCCGGTTTGATAGCGGCGCCAATTTTCTGCTGCTTCGTTCTACTGGGCTCGGCCATTTTCACTGATATTATCCAGGCAGAATTTGCCTCTTTCCGGATTTTCGGGGGGGTAATCTTTCTTATTATCGGGCTTCAGTTTGTCTTTCGGGGCACCAGCGCAATTGAGGGGCTAAGGGGAGAATCTAAGCAGCTGGTCGGCTCTATCGCCATGCCTATACTGGTTGGGCCGGGCACCATAAGCGCGAGCGTGGTCATTGGGCAGAGACATGATTCGCTGACAGCATGTGGAGCGGTGGTTGCCGGGGTAGCTGTCTGCGTAATCGCCATGATCGTATTAAAATCTGTTCACGACTTTGTGCTTCCCAGAAGAGAACGGCTTATCGACAGGTATATTGAGGTAGCTGGAAGGATAACCGCACTGTTTGTTGGTACCATATCAGTTGAAATGATCATGCAGGGAATCCGAAGCTGGATAGAGAAGATCTGATCCGCGGCCATAAATTCTCTGAAATTCACAAGCCAAATATGATATAATAAGAACCGGGAAGTGATTTTCCAGGGAAATAACGGGTTGCTGGTTCAATACGCTGAAGGGCATGATGTGACACCGGCAGGGTGCGATCATTGCCCCGGGGACTTTCTATCATGAATTTCGGACTTGAACGGAAAGAGAAAATATTACTGGCTGTGATCATGATCATCTCCGCAATCCTTCTGATTGCCGGCTGGAGAATCTTCTGGTTCATCTCCGACGATGCCTTCATTTCTTTCAGGTATATAAGCAACAGCATGCTCGGGTACGGTTATGTATGGAATCCTCCGCCGTTCAGGCCGGTGGAGGGGTATACCAATTTCCTCTGGATGGTTCTTCTGGAATTGATATGGAGGGTGTTCGGAGTGGAACCTCCGGTCTCGGTCAATTATATCTCTCTGGCCTTCACCTTTCTTGCGCTGGTACTAGCGGCTCTCTTCTGCCTGAGGATGAAATGGTCCGGGCAGCTTCGGAGCTACCGGGTCTATCTCGTGGGTCTGATGATGGCCTGGCTAATTGCCAACCGGACCATACTGGCCTGGAGCAGCTCCGGGCTGGAGACAGCTTTCTTTAATTTTCTTTTTATTCTCTGGATATATCTGGTTCTTTTCGGGAAGATCGAGGACGGCTGGCGGGGAGCTCAGATAATCCTTGCCGCTGTTGCTATTTACCTGACCAGGCCGGACGGTATCCTGATCCTTGTCGCAAGTTTTGCAATCCTGCTGGAAGTTCGTCTTAGAAAGGGCCCGGCGCTAAGTGAAAAGCTGATGCTGTCAGCCTCTCCGGCGGTTATAGTGCTCCTGCATTTAATCTGGAGAAGAACAAAATACGGGGAATGGCTGCCCAACACCTATTACGCAAAATATACAGGGATCTGGCCTGAAAGCGGAATAAGATACCTGTTTTCTTTTATTCTGGAATACGCTCTCTGGATCTGGATAGCGGCCGGCGTCTGGCTTGTTATAAAGAGGATACGCGAGAGGAAGCTGGCCGGGGAGACCCCATCCCCGAAATGGCGATATCGCAGCTATAAACTCCATATAGTGATCGCTGCTCTGGTCGTGCATACCCTTTATTATACCCTGGTAATCGGAGGTGATCATTTCGAATACCGGGTATACAGCCACCTGCTGTATCTGATCGTCATTTCCTTCATCTGGATGCTGAACTCACTGGAGATCAGGAAAACGGCCGCTCTTGTTCTGATGACAGTATTCCTGTTATTCTCTCTCCCTGTCCCCTGGAGCCACTGGGCCCATACCAGGGACCTGGATACCAGAGAGCAGACCCATAAACTCCGGGCTAACCTTCACCAGCGGTGGCCTGAGCCGCTGGACCGATATGTAAAGCTGTTCGATGATATGCAGCACTGGCTGATTGACCACTACGTCTGCGTCAGGCACCAGGAGCACAAGATAAATTATGAATTCATCGAATCGATTTTTCCTTCCAGGAAGCGGGGCTTGTCAATCGCACCGGAAGGATATCCGGTATTCCCCTTTCCCGCCGTGGGGCTGGCTTCCTGGGTTTTACCGCACGTTAATATCATAGATCTTCACGGCCTTAACGATTACGTCATTGCCAGGAATCCCCGCAGCGTTTCTTCTTTCCGGATGATGGCTCACGACCGGACGGCGCCCGAGGGTTATATCCGCGGCTTTCTGCCCAATGTAAGGTTGAGATCCGGCGGGGA
>WJIX01000142.1 GCA_014730075.1 bacterium
CCCCCACCTCATGATGAGCCCTTTCCGAATCGATGCCGAAGAATTTAAGGGTACTCATTATCTCTTTTCTGATGTCGCTACCCAGGTCCTTCTCAGAGCTGTCAAAATAGGAGCCGGTATCGAAGTCCGGCGTGGCTATTGACCCGTCGGGGGATTTCTTGAAGAGATAGAATTCAACCTCCGGCCCGACATTGAACTGGTAACCCATATCAGCCGCTTCTTTTACCTGCTTCTTTAGTATCGCCCGGGGATCTCCGGCGAATACGTTCCCGTCCGGTTTGAAGATATCACACATGAAGCGGGCCGTTTTCATATTTTCATTCTCAGCGGGCAGGAGGGAATAGGTATCCACGTCAGGTTTCAGGAACATGTCGCTCTCCTTGATCCTGGCGTAACCTCTTATGGAAGATCCGTCGAACCATATCCCCTTTTCCAGCGCTCCGGCAAGTGCGGAGAGCGGTATCTCCAGGGATTTAAGGGTGCCGAATATATCGGAGAACTCCAGTTCCACGAATTGCACATTATCCTCTGACACTCTCTTGAGAATATCCATTATCCGCCTCCTTTACCCGGTTCGTTTGAAAAAATAGGACTGTTCTCTTCTGATGAAGTGATATACGGATGCTTTCGTTTAAAGGTATTTCAGGTTAAGATTCTACAGGATAACTGGAGATAGTCCAGAGAATTCTGGGCGGTCAGACCCTTTTTATCTCAGCAGTACAGCTTTCCTGCTCCTGGTGCCGCTATCGGTCTTCAGATAATAGAAATAAATGCCGCTGGACAGGCCTGCCGGACGCCAGTCCACCGAATAATCGCCCTCTTCCATTATACGGTCAACCAGCTTCTCTACCTCTCTACCTTCAATATCGAATATGGTCAGCCGCACATGTCCCTTCTTCCTCAAGGAGAAGTCTATCCTGGTGGAAGGATTGAACGGATTGGGTACATTCTGGCTCAGACTCAGCTGGAAGGAGGGGATTGAAGAATCGGTAGTCTGGTCCACCATGATGGTATCCCGGTAGTGGCTGTAATCATGGAGGGTTATGGTCAGCTCCAGCGAATCAACCCCTGCCGGAATTGAATCTGAAAGATGAATCAGGCATCTTCCCAGTTGGTCCGCTGCCGCTTTTCCGTAACAGACCCCATCCCAGTAAAGCGCGGCCAGGGCGGATTCGGCTCCAGTTTCGGCCGCGAATACAGAATCGGATCTGTTGATAAATGAAGAATGACTGGCCTGGAAGTCAGCGGGTGAATCTGTCCACCCGTCCATGGCCGGGTCACCGAGCAGGTTCAGAGTGTAAAAACACCAGCGGTGAGCGCCCGGTTCATATTCGTCCGGGAGGTCGATAAAAGGTACCGTCTCATCCTTGGAGCGGGTGTTAGCTTCGCCCAGGGTGGTAAAACCTTCGGTGAAGATAGCGTCGTAGAATTCCCTCTGGTAGTGATGGGAAGGTCCATTGGTAGTCCCCTCCGTAAACCAGCCATATCTGGAGTTGGCCAGGATAGCGGAGGCGCAGTTTTCTATAATCACGAATTTTTCAGCTATGCACTGGTCGTAGTCAAAAGCACCGGAATAGCATCCATAGGTATACACAATGGGAAACCCGCTATTACTTCCGTTGTTCTGGAAGTTGCCGTTGGTCACGTAAGAAGAGCTCATCTTCATTACGTAACTGCTGTTGGCGTGGCCGGAATGGGCCAGCCAGTTGGTGCCGGAGTTGAACGCCGCAAAGAGATCGGTCTTGTCCCAGCTGCCGTCCCTTTCGTAATATTTGCTGATGCTGAAATGAGGCGGTATCCCCTCTGTGAAGAAGCCGTAGGCGGAGCAGGTATCTATCAGCTGGTCCATTTCATCGCCGCCGTAGGTAAGGGGGTCTCCCCACAGCCATTCCCCGAACAGTGAGGCGGTCTCGATTTCAGATATCACCGGTTCTTCCTGGTACATCATGGTTTTGTTCAGAAAAGCTGATATATGGTGAACGCTGTCCACCGGAGCCCTTCCCACTGCCAGCTCCGCGTAGAAATCCTCTTCGCCAGGTTCTCCCCAGTAGCTGTCGCCGTCGCTGTTCCAGCTGCCGTCCAGGTTGGAGAAGTATAGATCGGAGGGGATATTGCTGTCTTCTATTGTGCTGGATGATTCAACCGAGCAGTACAGCCCGCGGTAGGGGACCTCGCCGGTGTCGCCTCCCAGGAGGACGTGGGTAATGGAGTGCTGGGTGTATTGATCGATTATGGCATTTCTGAGTTTCTCCGCCGCGTCAGATCCACTGTAACCGGTTTCTATATCATCCATGGTCATTATAGCGGTGAGAAAACCCCGCCGGTTGTAAAAATCGGCCAGGGCCGAGAAATCGTCCTCGAATTCCGGCGCAGTTATTATCAGGTAGCTGTAGCCTCCTCCGGAGGCGGGCTGGTTCAAAAGGCTGGCGGTCCCGGGATTATCCACCAGGTTTTTCAACCTGCGGATGGTTGCCATGTCGTATTTCGGTTCGCCCTCGGGCGATTGACCGGATGGCCCGGTTGTAATTACCAGCTCTATACTCTGGTAGTAACCGGCTTCTCCGGTGCCTGCGTTATAGCCAACAGGACAGACTGTGCCGGTGGCTACGGAATGACCCCTGAGGTAATGAGTGCTGAACCTGCCTGCCGGAGGGTATATCCACTTATCTCTGCCGTATGCCTCGCTTTTCATCAGTAAACCGTGACCCCTCCCTGCCTCAGGGCCTGAAGTCCTGGGGATCTGCCTTGGATAGAGCCGGCAGTTTTTCTTCAGTTTTCTCCAGCCGGACCTTTTCAACCGGACATCTGTTACCCTCTCGCCGCTGCTCAGAAGAAGCTGGACTTTGCGGTATGGCACTGATGGCTCGCCCGGTTTTCCCGCCTGGACCGCCCCCGGGAAGATTATACGGCTGAATCCCTCTGAATCGGTGATGACCTGGGGAGGGCTGAAATGGAGCGTTTCTCTCAACTGCTCTCCGGATACTGACAGCGGCAGTATGGAGATTATTGCCAGGGCAAGCAGAGCTTTCGATTTCATCCGGTTTCCTTTCATTCACCAGGTATATACGTGTCAACTCAAGGGCGAGAATATATATGGCAGGCACAGGGCCAGTAACTTATTATAACATATTTCAGGGTGATAATAAAGGCGGGGATCGGTTCTATTGAGTTAATGTGAGTTCCCCTCCACGGTTCGGCATTTCTTTTGCTCCTACCTGGGTATTGTGTTAATATTACCCCCTGTTCTGAAGAGTAGGAGTATATGAGGTATCCGATCGATACTGTAATAGCAGTTACATACAGGTGCCAGGCGCGCTGCAGGATGTGCTCGATCTGGCAGATCCAAGAGCATAACGATCTCTCCCCCGAGGTATACCGGAAGCTGCCCGTTTCAATCCGCGACCTGAACATTTCCGGGGGCGAACCTTTTCTCAGGAAGGACCTGGACGAGATAGTAAGGGTTGTCCACGGCAGGCTCCCGAAAAGCAGGATAGTGGTCTCCTCCAACGGCCTGATGGGGGATAAACTGATCCCCCGGGCCATGGAACTGGTCAGCATTTTCCCCGATATAGGATTCGCCTTTTCCATGGATGGGGTAGGAGAGATGCAGGATTATATGAGAGGTGTGGAGGGGGCTTATGAAAATGTCCTTTCGGTGGTAAGGGGGCTGAAGGAGAGAGGTGTCGAGAATATGCGGCTGGCTTATACTCTAACCGCCGAGAATTCCGGACATATGATAAAGGTGTTCCGCCTGGCCAGGGAACTGGGAGTGCAGTTTACCATGTCGGTTGCTCACGACAGCGATTTCTTCTTCGGGGAGGGCAAGTCGCCCCTGAAGGAACGGGGTGCGGGAGCTTTCGACAGTGGCAGCCTCAAGAAAGATTTTGAGACGATCATCAACAGCCAGCTGGGAACATTCAATATCAAGAACTGGGGGAGGGCTTTCCTGAACTACGGGATATACTCCCTTGCTTTTGAGGGGCGGCAGCTCTTCTCCTCCCGGCCGGGAGAGGATTTCTTCTATCTCGATCCGAAGGGGGATATATACCCCTCGGTCATCCACGACCATGTTATGGGGAATATCGCCGGCCGGGATTTCGAAGAGGTCTGGGATTCTCCCAGGGCGGATAATGCCCGGGAAGAGTCCAGGCGGGAAGAGAAGCTGTACTGGATGGGCTGCATGCTGAGAAAAGCATTGCTGGAACACAGGTTCAGTATCGGGATGTGGGCCCTGAGGAACAGGATAACCGGTTTCAGGGCGCGAGGGTAAAAACAGGGCACTCTGAGCGGCTGTGCCTCTGGCAGGAAGATACGAATATCCGGAAGAAGCTGTTTGGTGTCGGTTCGATTCATGGCTGACCCCCGATTCTCCCTTGAATTATTGCCGCAATCCTGATACTATTTGCCGAAGCGATTGAGATAATTCAAGGAGGGATAGTATGCAGACATATATACTTCTGACCAAGTTCTCACCGGAACTGAGTATCAATATGGAGAACAGGAAAAAGCAGGGAAGGGCGTGGCTGGACCAGGTAAAGAAGAAGTGCCCCGAGGTTAAGTTCCTGTCTCACTACGCGCTGCTGGGTAAGTACGACTTTATGGATATCTACGAAGCCCCGGATGAAGAGACCGCGGCAAAGGTTTCAATGATAAGCCTCTCCAACGGAGCTTTCCAGTCCGAGAGCCTCATGGCTATACCTTATAAGAGGTTCCTGGAACTTGCCGAAGAAATTTCTTAGTTCCAAGTCATTAAAAATGGAGGATATAATGAAACGCCTGGGGATAGCAATTCTGATTTTTGCCCTCTCTGCGCCATCTATCCTCTGGGCCGAGAGCTCAGGGGTGGAGGCGGAAGAGATGGTTTTCTGCCGCGGCATCAAAGAGCTGGAACCTATAGGTGTAAGCAGCCAGTTCTTCGGGAAAATCAATAAGATATACTGTTTTACCAGAATCACCGGAGCCCCGGATACAACCACGGTCTATCATGTCTGGTATCACGGGGACAGGGAAATGGCCAGGGTTATGCTGCCTATTAAATCAGCTTCCTGGCGAACCTGGAGCTCAAAGAAGATGATAGGTTCCTGGGATGGTGCGTGGAGGGTGGATGTAACCGCCCCCGACAGTTCGGTAATTGCGACTAAGGAATTTATATATAAACCTGGAGCAGAGTAGGCGGGATTCAAATACCGTTATAGGGGTAAATAATACAGCCTGGGTTTATTGCGGCCGGGAGCTGTGATGGCGGAAATGGTTTTGCTGTATCCGCGAGTGCGGGGGATATAACCGGATATGGAAAATGGGAACAGGGACTCTCGGAAAGAGATAGAAAAACTGGCCGGAAAAGTATCCAGGCTTGAAATGGCCCTGGAAGCCGCCAATGTGGCATACTGGGATCAGGATTTCAGGACCGGGAAGGTCTACCGGTCACCCCTGTGGGCCAGGATGCTTGATTATGAACCGGAAGAGATAGACGGCGAAGAGAGCTCCTGGCTTGATCTTATTCATCCGGATGAGCGTGAGATGGTTATGAAGAAGGCCAGGGAGCATGAGAACGGGGAGATACCGGTTTTCAGGGTTGAACACCGCCTGAGGACCGGAAGCGGGAATTACAAATGGATACTGAACTGGGGCAAGGTGATAGAACGCGACCGGGAGGGAAAGCCGATAAGGGCGATGGGTATACACCTTGATATAGACGACCGGAGAAAGATGGAGGAAGAGATCATCAGGTCGGAGAAGATGAAGTCGATCGGTATTCTGGCCGGCGGAATCGCCCATGATTTCAACAATCTGCTGGCGGTTATGCTCGGAAATGTCTCACTGATCAGGGTGGGGGGGGTCAGGGGTGAAAGACTGCATCACCTGATCGGGGAGGTGGAGAAGGCCTGCATTAAATCTCGGGACCTTACCAGGGAGCTTATGACATTCACCAGGAATGTCGAAGTAGTTGCCGGAGATGTCCCGGCGGGAGAGATAATCAGAGAAAGCGCGGAGTTTACCCTGCACGGTTCCAATATAAGATGCAAAATAGATATAGTCCCGGGGACCAGGGCGGTCAGGGGAGACCGCAGCCAGATAAAGAGGGTACTCCACAATATATTTCTGAATGCCAGGCAGGCGATGCCGGAAGGGGGCATTATCAGGGTGCGCTGCAGCGGTGTTAACCTTAAGGGAAGCGACAATATTCCGCTTGTGGACGGTGAATACATAGAGATAGAAATATCTGACAACGGGGTTGGTATTCCCTCTGAGATACAGGACCGGATTTTCGATCCATTCTTCAGTACCAGGGAAGACGGGAGGGGGATAGGGCTGGCCGCCTGCGATTCCATAATCAGAAAGCACAGGGGGCATATACTGTTCGAGTCTGAACCAGGGGAAGGGAGCACCTTCTACATCTATCTTCCGGCGTCAGACAAATTGCCTGAGAGGGAGGATACCCCGGAGGGCGAGGTGCTGAAGGGGAGTGGAAAGGTCCTGGTAGTGGATGACGAGGAGTCGATAAGGAGGATGGCGGAGGAGATGCTGGAGGCGCTGGGCTATACAGCGGACACCGCCAGTGGCGGCGAAGAGGCCCTGCGGCTCTACAGGAAGGGGATGGAAGAGGATAATCCCTATCATGCGGTGATAATCGATCTTACCATACCGGGGGAGAAGGGTGGGCGGGAGATACTTCGTGATCTCATCGATCTGGACGGGGGGGTCAGGGCGATAGTTTCCAGCGGTTACTCAGAGGGGGATGTGATAGCCAATTACAGGGAATACGGTTTCGCGGGGAGGCTGGCCAAGCCATACCGGATGAGCGGGATAAGCCAGGTATTGAAGGAAGTAATCCAATCGGGGGATTGACAGGAAACGCTCAGCCGCCGTGGGCAAGGTGGAATACAGTCACGTCGGCACCGTCCTCAATCTGGAAATCATCATATTCATTATCATTAACCAGGATTCCATCCACTGTGACAGTAATAAGGGAATAGCTGTATCCCATTTCATCAAGAAGAGTCTGGACCGTCATCCCTTTCTTCCACTCCAGTTTGTCCCTGTTGTTGACTGTTATCATTATATTACCCTTTCAGCTCTGTCAGAAGTGATATGGCGGTGTTCGCCTGCATATTGGCGACAATCGATACCCTTGCCGCGCAGAGCCCTTCCTCCGAGCTGCTCCATTCATCCCCGCAGATATGAATGTTGCCGGATGAGTGTACTTTCAGCTCTCCGGTTTTTCCAAGCCCCCCGATCCCGCTTCCTACAATCACTGGCCTGTCAGGGTTTTCGGCGCACCAGGTCTGGATCAGCCATTTCTTGCTCTCGGCGCGGTCGAACGCTTCTATAAGCAGGTCGGCATCGCTGAAAGTCTCCGGCAGGTTATCAGGGGTCAGCTCCACCTGGTGAAGGATCAGCTCGATCCCGGGGTTTATTGACCTGAGGTGCTCTGCCAGGGCTTCTGTTTTCGGTTTTCCCACATCTGTCCTGAAGTAGGCCTGTCTGTTGAGGTTTGAGAGTTCCACGGTGTCACAATCCGCCAGGATCAGTTTGCCTGCTCCCGCCCGGGCCAGAGAAATGGCCGCATTGGAACCCAGCCCGCCGCATCCCGCTATTCCAATGACCGAGCCCTGGAGTATCACGGTGGTCCCGGGGACATTTCTCTCGAATATGGGATTAATATCCTGGTCCATATCTGGTTAACCGGAATCTTTGACTATCTCGACCAGCTCGGGAAGGTCAATACCCAGTTCCTTCAATCTCTCAGCTGTGGGTACACCGTTACTGTCCCATCCCTTCCGCTCATAGGCGGCATCCATAACCTGCTCGTACTGGTCCTCCCTGTATTCCCGCAGCGCCTTCATCTTCTCCTCGGTCGATTTGCCCTCCGGGTCGAAACCGACCAGTTCCTTGAGCTGCCTGTCATATCTGCTGGCCCTGGATTCGTACTCCTCGGCGGTTACCGGGCCCACCGCGCGGTAGGGTGGGTAATCATCCTTTCTGGTTCCGAAGCCAAGCAACCTGCACATCAGCCTCTGGAGGGTATGAACCCGGGCTGACTGCTCCAGCATCCCCTCTTCATCCAGCTCCCTGCCGGTCATCCCCTCGTAGAATTTAAGGAAATCCTCCACATGTTCAGGGATCTTGGCCGCCTCGTTGGGCGGATAATTCTTGTTACTCTCTGGAGTAATATCATTCCAGAGCAGTTTGCATAGCCCATGGAGCCCGAACCAGGTCCTCCACAGGGGGAAGTAATAGAGCGCCTCCGCCTTGTCCTTGAAGGTGGGGATCTGGTTGTTGACCATGTCCATGAATATCAGCCAGGACTCATCATGCTGAGGCCCCTTGACCGCAAGGGCGTAGCCGGCCTGCTGGGCAAGCGACTCCTTGGTGACATATTCGGAGAATTCCAGCCCCTTGGTTTCCATGCCGATATCCTGGAGAAAGTCCGGGTCGGCCCCCAGCTCTCTTATCCATTTCTCCTTGAGGTAACGGACTCCCTGCCCGACTTCCACTCCGAAACCCTCACCCTCGGCCATCTCATGCAGGCACTGGAGCACCTCATCGGTGGCCCCGAAGTTCAGTTCCTTGCCGCCGGTTACCTCCTTGTCGATTACACCGTTTTCGTAGCATTCCATCACGAAAGCCATGCAGGTGCCCATCGAAATGGTGTCTATCCCGTAGGTGTCGCAATAGAAGTTGAACTCGGCCGCGAAATCTCCGTCGAAACAGCCCATATTGGCACAGGCTGCGGCAGTCTCGTATTCGGGCCCGTCCACTACCACTTTTTCGCCCTTATAAGGGCCGGTTCTTATTTCGAAGTTATCTATGGTCTTGGCGCAGGCCATGGAACAACCCTTCCAGCAGCCGTCCGCCGCTCCCTGGGTGAAGTATTCCGCTTTCAGCCTGACAGAATTGATGTTGGGAGTATCTTCGTGCTGGCCGTATTTGTAGTTGTGGACCGGGAGCAGGTCGTAATCGTCCATCACATCCACGATATTCGCCGTCCCCACCTGGCGCATCCTGCACTGCTTATCGTCCAGGTTGGCCATCTCGGCGTTGATACGCATCCCATAATTGCGGATCATCTTCTCGTCGGCGGGGTGGTTCAGGCTTTCCCCCATCTTAATCGCTCCGGTGGGGCAGACATATTCACAGCTGCTGCAGCCGATACAGTGAGGGTCCTCCTTGCCGAACGGCATGGTCATATGCCTTTTGATTCCCCTGCCGGCAAAGTCCAGCATTCTCTCCAGTATGAATTCCTCACAGGCCCGCTTGCACCTTCCGCAGAGGATACAGGCGTGGGGGTCCTCGTCGGTAAGCTCGCTCCTGAACCTCCCGGAGTCAGTGGCTCCGCACTGCTCGGCGAGGTCCTGTATGGTC
>WJIX01000143.1 GCA_014730075.1 bacterium
GCTTCCAGCGGGATGAAATCCCAGCAGATATATATAGATAATGTCTCCAATAACCTTGCCAATGTTAACACACCCGGGTTCAAGAGAAGCAGGGTGGAGTTCCACGACCTGCTCTACGAAGAGGTGGGGGCAGCGGGAGCGGCAAGAAGGACAGGCCAGGCCGAGCCCAGCTACAACCAGATAGGACACGGGGTAAGGCTGGCCGCAACCACCAGGGTGTTCTCGCAGGGGACATCAAAGATAACCGAGAATCCGCTTGATATGATGATAGATGGGGACGGTTTCTTCCAGGTGCTTCTTCCGGACGGTACCTACGCCTATACCAGGGACGGGACCATGAAGATGGATGCCGACGGTAATATCGTCACTTCCACCGGTTACCCGGTAGAGCCCTCATTTACCATTCCCAGGGAGGCCACCGAGATGATGGTGGCCGGAGACGGCCAGATATCGGTCCAGCTTCAATCGGAATCGGAGCCGACCGAGCTGGGGAGGATGGAACTGGTAAGGTTCCAGAACCCCACCGGGCTCAGGAGCGTGGGGCACAACCTCTACAAGCCCACCTCTGCCAGCGGTCCGGCCATTATCGGCAACCCCGGTGAAGAGGGTATGGGATATATAGAGGAAGGGTTCCTGGAAATGAGCAATGTCAATGTCATAGAAGAAATGATAGGGATGATCACCGCTCAGAGAGCATACGAGATCAACTCCAAGGCGGTGGAGACCAGCGAAGAGATGCTGGAGATAGCATCCAGGCTGAAGAGATAGGGTAATCTGATGAAATCTACTCGGATAATAATGATATTTCTCTTACTTGCCGCCGTTAGCCTGCCAGCCGCGGCCGGAGCGAAAGAGCTGACCCTCAGGAGCTCGGCCCGGGTGAAAGGCTCTGAGGTATTCCTCTCGGATATAGTGGAGGAGGGTATCGGCGGAGATGAAGATATCTTCGTTGCGGTAAGCCCCGGCTGGCTCTCGAGCAGAAAGCTCCGGGCGGATTTTGTCCGGAATATAATAAGAAAGAAGAATTATAACCTGGCCGGCGCGGAAGCGGTGGTAATTTCCAGGGATGTGGCAAACAGAAGCGTTGAGGTCCGGGCCAGGCTGGAGGAGGGTATATCAGGAAAGCTGGCCGCCTCCAGGTGGAAGGAGCGTTGCAAGTCGCTCGATTTTGACCTGATCGATTTCCCGGAGGAGATAATCATACCCGCCGGAGATTTCGAGATGGAGTGCAGGCTGCCCGGACAGCTCCATGGACCCCGTAATGTCTCTTTTACCGTGAAAGGGCAGAACCGGTTCAGGAGGCGCTACTCCGTAAAGGTAGAGTTCATGATGACAGTGGACTGCCCGGTAGCTATCAGGAGCATCCGGAGCGGCCAGAGGATCAACCCGGATGATATCACCTGGGTGGAGAAGAATCTGGCTGAATGCTACCGCGAGCCCGCTTCCAGGCAGACCGGACTGGTAGGGCTGCAGGCCAGCCGGCTGATATCGGAAGGGGAGGTCATCCCTCTGGATGCCCTGGAGCGGATACCACAGATAAGAGAGGGTGACGATGTGGAGATAGTGCTGACCAGGGGGTCGCTGACCGTAAAGGTTAACGGACGTTCCCTGGAAGACGGATACCGGGGCGAGAGGATCATGATAAGAAATGGAGCAAACGGAAAGATAGAGAAGTACTGTGTGATAGGCCGGGGAAAAGTATCGCCGGGAAGAATGGAGGTCGGAAACAGATGAAAAAGTTATTCCTGACAGCTATAACGGCGGTTGTCCTGATCACTTCGGGAGCCGAGGCTCAGCAGAGGCTCTGCGGCGGCCCGGGTGAATCGCTCTTCTCCAATATGAAGGCCTACCGGGTGGGAGATGTGATCACAGTAATCATTCAGGAGCAGTCCAGCGCATCCAGCAACGCCAAGACCGATACCAAGGTGAAGGATGAATTCTCCCTGGGACCGGGGGCGGGGACCCTGGATTTCATATCCCTGTGGGGGCTGGACGCCGAGAACAAGTACAAGGGTGACGCCAAGACCGACCGCAGCGGAACCCTTTCCGCCAGGATCACAGTCAGGATAACGGATCTGCTGGAGAACGGCGATTTCAGGATCAGCGGTGACCGGGAGGTAGTGATCAACGGAGAGACCGAGATGATAACCTTAAGCGGCATAATCCGCTCCCGCGACATCAGGGCGGACAACACCATTCTCTCCACGTACGTGGCCAACGCGAAGATAAGTTACGACGGAAAAGGTATGATAGACGCCGGTCATGAGCCGGGGCTTCTTACCAAGTTCATAAACTGGATTCTGTAGGAGGATGAATATCAATACTCGAATAAGGTTTCAGTGGTCTGTTTACACCGCTGCCCTGGCCATAATTCTGGTCCTTCTCTCCAGTGGTGCAGGGGCGGTTAGGATAAAGGACGCCACTACCCTGGCCGGTGTTCCGGATAACCAGGTAGTGGGATACGGCCTGATTGTGGGCCTGAACGGGACCGGTGACGGCAACAAGAGCGCCTTCACCGTAAATTCGATAGCCAGTATGCTGGAGAAATTCGGGATCACCATATCGGCCTCCCAGATCAAGGTAAAGAACGTAGCCGCGGTAATAGTAACCGCCGACATACCACCCTTCAGCCCGGTAGGGACCAGGGTGGATGTCAATGTTTCCTCCATGGGAGATGCCTCCAGCCTGGAGGGCGGACAGCTCCTGATGACCCCCCTCAGGGGGCAGGACGGGGCTACCTACGCGGTTGCCCAGGGGCCGGTATCGATCGGAGGATTCAATATCAACGCCGGCGCCGGTAACGTGATAAGAAGAAACCATTCCACCGTGGGGAGGATCCCCGACGGCGCGATTATAAGAAGAGACGCCGGGAGTACCTATATAGA